>NZ_CAWUDM010000014.1:0-86987 GCF_963920855.1 Nostoc sp. CCY0012
GGGGCAGGGAGCAGGGGGCAGGGGGGAAATACTTTTGGCTATGACTACAATACTTTCAATTTCTATTGCTTATTGCCTTGATATTTTGAAATCGTAAACTTCTTATTCTCTCTGCGACTCTGCGCCTCTGCGTGATAAAAATTATTTTTCTTATCACCTCATAATTTTCCATGCAAATATTTATCGGATTAATAGTTTTACTTACTCCTGCTGTGGCTTTAGCGCAAGAAAATACGCTCAAAGTAGTTTATCCGCCAGCGAATCATCAAACTAATACAGATAAAATCTTCTTTTTGGGAACTGCACCATCAAGCGGACAAGTTTTTATTAATAATCAATTAATTAACCGCAGTAAATCAGGTCATTTTGCTCCTAGTTTTCCTTTGCAAATGGGAGAAAATCTGTTTACGGTGCATTACCCAAATCAAGAAATTAAAATGCGGATAACTAGAGTTAATGACAAAGTACAAAAACCCCCAAAATTAGGTTTTGTTGTAGATTCCCTAACTCCTAATGTTGACATTGCTCGCTTACTAGGTGAAGAAGTTTGTTTTAGTGCCATAGCTACACCAAATGCAAAAGTACAAGTTAAGTTAGGACAGCAAACTGTTAATTTATTACCACAAACACAACAAATATCTTTACCTAGTAATGCGGCAATTTATATAGATAAAAATCAACCTATTATTCAAAATATCCCAGGGAAATATCAGGGATGCACTAAATTAACAACATCTGGTGATATCAAACAACCAGAATTTAAATTAACCCTTAATAACCAGACAATCACTCAAATTAGTCCTGGTAAAATTCTCAGCCTTTCACCAGCTAAACTCCCAGTAATAGAAGTCATAGCTGATGCTGGTGTGGCGCGAACCGGCCCCAGTACCACTGATTCCCGCTTAACTCCATTACCCAAAGGTGTACAAGCATCTGTTACAGGTAAACAAGGTGATTGGTTACGTTTAGATTATGGTGGATGGATTCATAGTCAAGAAACTCGGACTATACCAAAAGCTATTCCTCCACGTTCTCACATTCGCAGCATCATATCGCAGCAATTACCCACAGCCACAGAAATTGTCTTTCCGCTACAAATACCTGTACCTGTGACTATAGAACAAGGCAATAAAAGTTTTACTCTCACACTACATAACACCACAGCCCAAACTGACACAATTCGCCTAGATGATAATCCTATAATTTCTCGCCTAGATTGGCAGCAAATCACGCCAGAAACGGTGCAATACACTTTTCACCTCAAAAAAGACCAACAGTGGGGATATAACGTAAAATATCAAGATACAAGCTTAGTTTTGAATTTGCGCCATCCCCCTCAGCGCAGACAACAAAGACCATTATCAGGGTTAAAAATTTTGCTGAACGCCGGACATGGTGGAGAAGAATTAGGTGCAGCAGGGCCTACAGGTTATTTAGCGAAAGATTTAAATCTGGTAGTCACAAAACTATTGCGGGATGAATTAGTGCGACGAGGTGCATTAGTAGTGATGACTAGAGAAGATGATCGGGATTTATCTTTAGTGGCACGTCAGAGAATGATAGATCAAATTGAACCTGCGATGGCTTCGCCCGCCGTAGGCATCGCACTCACTTTTCATTATCGATTTTTACCCGATGACGGCGATGCAGAAAATACCAAAGGTATCAGCAGTTATTGGTATCATCCCCAAGCCCACAGTTTAGCAGTGTTATTACAAAATCGGTTAGTTCAGGATTTAGGTAGGTCGTCTTTTGGGGTGTATTGGAATAATTTAGCCCTCACGCGTCCTCATACTGCGCCATCGGTTTTATTAGAATTGGGTTTTATGAGTAACCCCGATGATTTTGAATTAGCGATGAATCCTCAGGAACAACAAAGGTTAGCAAGGGTTTTAGCTGAGGGAATTGTTGAGTGGTTTAATTCTCAATGACAACAAATTACCCCATCGAATAACACAGCCATAAACCTTAAGTAAATTTAAGCAACCCTCACACCCCAACCAGTAAATTAAAACACCATATAATAAAAGCATGAACAGCGATCGCAACCACACTCCAACCAACACTCTCTACAGACATGGCGACGTTCTCATCAGACGTATAGCCACCCTACCTGTAGGCGCACAAAAACGTGAAGGTACAACTCTCGCTCACGGTGAAGTTACAGGACATAGCCATCGCATTCAGCAATCTCAGGCTGTGCAATTGTGGGCACATGGTAATGACTTGTTTCTCGAAATCAAAGAATCAAGCGCCACCTTAATTCACGAAGAACATCGAGTCATTGAATTACCCCAAGGACTTTATCGAGTCTGGAAACAAAGAGAATACCGTCCTGATGCTTACATAGAGGTAGAGGACTAATGCTCAACATCATGTCCAATGGGCGTATCCCAAAAAAACCTGTTAAGCAACGCCCTGATATTAACCATGAACCTGTATCACCTGAACGTGGGCGAAAACTGATTTTAGAACATCGCGCCTGGGATGGAATACGTGTTTTGGGTCATCTAGATTTAAGCGGTGCAGCGCATCTTTACCAACTTCCAGAAAATCTCACAAGTGAAAGCCTAGATATTACAGACTGTGTAAACTTAACTACCTTACCTCCAGGTCTTCACGTCACTAATTGGATTGAATTAGCTGGTAGCGGTATTACTAACTTACCTGCGGGACATGGTTTCGTTTTGTACTGGCGGGGTGTAAGGGTGACAGATGAAATTGCCTTTGCCTCACACACTCTTACAGGACAAGAGATACTCAATATCGAGAATGTAGAATTGCGCCGTGTACTGATTGAGCGTTTGGGATATGAAACATTTTTACAGCAAGTAGGCGGATTAATCCGCGATCGCGATCAAGATACTGGCGGAGAACGTCAACTTGTATCCATACCCCTAGAAGATGACGAACCATTAATGGTATTAAAAGTAACCTGTCCATCCACCGGACACATTCACGTCCTGCGCGTTCCCCCATACATGCGAAATTGTCATCAAGCAGCAGCCTGGATTGCAGGTTTTAATAATCCAGATGAGTATCATCCAGTAGTGGAAGCGTGAAGAAATTAGGGAGTAGAGAGTAGGGGGAAATACTTTGCATTAGTACTAAAATTTTTGTTTTTCATCTCCCTCATCTCCCCAATCCCCAATACTTAAACACCGGGTTGCACAAATCGTTTAATTTCCCCACAGGCTATATATGATTTGCCATCGGGTGCTGTTTTCACTTCATCAACAACGTACAGCATTCCTTCTTCACGCACCGTCCGAGGAAAGCGCATATTCCAATCTGGTTCATAGCCGTCGGAAACTACCCTAGCTCTGAGTTTGCTCCCTTCTTTGACACACTGCACTAAAATTTTGTCGTCCACAGTGTCAGTCGTAGCTAAGTCAGCTGCACTAGCCGGGCCTTTGGCGGCTTTACCTGTGCTAACTCGTTGGGATGATCTGCGGGTAACAAAAATATCTGGTTCACCAGGTTGAGTCAGACGGGTAATTGTACCTTCTACACGGTAGAAACTACCATCGCTGGAAAGTTCTAGTTTTTCAACCACATAACGTGCGCCTTCAGCACGAATAGCTCGCGGAAATTGGACGTTCTTGCTAACATCGTAACCGTCAGACTTGACTTTAACTCGCAATTTACCTGCTTCCCGAACACAGTGTAGTTCCACACCAGAACCAACTTCATTCACCACCGACATCGCGTAGACTTCATCGCCAGCTGTCACACCACGCCCCACTAAATCGCTCCGGTTGCGGTTCATGGTTTGGTAACTTTGATCTCGCAGTTCTTTTCTCCCAGCATTACCTAGAGCTTTTTGCGCGATGCGACTGGCGAAATACTCTAACTGATCTATTTCCTCAGCAATTTCAAAGTTCTCATTTAATCCTTTATCCCGTAACTCTTTAATTAACTCACGCAAAATTTGTTCAGCTTCTTCATGTTTGCCATGTTCAGCTAAATTCAGAGCAATTTCTTTGGCTTTAGCAATAGTGAGGCGGCTGAGTTCTAAGATAATATGACTAGAAGATGCGATCGCGGATTCTTCTACAGTGCCAACTTTGGCAATAACATCGGCCATACCAGAAACACTTTGAATTATTTCATCTTGGATAACATCAGCGCTGTAATGCAACTTCATCACAGGTAAATCACCAATTGCGGCGGCTGTTATCTCTAGACTCAACCCCAAAAGTTTATCTTCTCCCTCGTACAGTTCGCCCAAGCTAATCACAGTTTGACCAGCTTCATTTTGACTGACTGTAGCCAAACTTAAAGTATCTACAAGGCTAACACCATCAGCTAATTCCAGTGTCACCTTCAGATTTTGACCTACCACTGCTCTGAGACTATCTAGCTCAATGCTAAATACTTCTGTAGCCTCATCAATACTTTGGATAAAATAGAAATTACCATTGGCGGCTCTTGCCATCCCAATCAACAAATCTTCATTAAAACCTTGATCAAAACCTAGAGTAGTTGTAGTAATACCTTCTTCAGCTTTTTTGGCTGATGTCGCTGTGAGTACCTTGGGGTCTCGAATACCCATATTAGCGTGACCATCGGTAAGTAAAAGCACCCGATTGATTTTTTGCGAATCAAGTTGTGATTTTACATGTTCGCAACCTTGTAGCCAACCCCCAGATAAGTTGGTAATACCGCCGGCTCGAACTTTGCGAATAGAGGTTTTCAATGCAGATTTATCAGTTACAGATTGGGGTGGTATCACAGTATCTATTGCATCGTCATAAACTACCACTGAGAGAATATCTTTTGACTCTAGTTGATCTACCACAGACTCGGCGGCTTTGAGTGCATGATGTAAGGCTGCACCAGCCATAGAACCAGAACGGTCAATTACTAGAGATAGATTGAGGTCACGCCGGGGAGATTCAGCAATATCAGCTCGAAACCGCAGCAAAATGTTTGTCTTTAATGAAGACCCTGTAGGTAGAATTGCCTGATCAAAGTCGTAACTAGTATTAATCATTTTATATAGCCTTCTGAGTTAACTGTATTTAGTTACAAGCCTGATATTGGAGAGTTTATCAGGGTTATTTTTAGTTTACCCAGAACGCAGGTGAATCAGTATATAGAGGTAATTTAAAGTAATTATTGCGTCATTTAGTCATTTTTACCGCAGTTATTTAGAGTTTGCTGCCAATCTGCTACACATATCCCTTTACTCTCAAACCGTGATATGTGTTTTAAGTTTGTGGTGACAATTACGACTTCATCAAAACTTGGTAACTGGAGAATAGCCTGAGCCGCAAGAATAACATCACCATCCAAACTACCATCGCTTGCAGTCGGCTGACCTTGATTTCGCACCCATGCCCATAATTCTGCTGCTTTTCGCATTGTTTCTGGGGTTAGTGGTATGAGGCAAGTTTGACTAAGTTTGTTGAGGCGATCTATACTCTTTTGCTTTCCTTGTCTCAATAATTCCCGCCGCAGCTCATAGTCAGCTATCTCTGGCACACGTATAGCAGTTTCAGTGTTTTGTAAAGATTGTAGCCATTTACTAACTTTCGGTTCGATTTTTGGATGCGTAACTTTACTGAGGGGATGAGTGTCCAGTAATATAACATTACCCATTTGATTGTTATACAGTCCGCCAATTCTGATTTAAAGCTGTTTCAATCTCAGGGTATGTTTCTTCATCGTATCCTGATTCATCGGCCATCCATTCATCAACTAAGCCTAGGACTTTTTCTAACGAATCGTCCCCGTTTGTTTTTGGTTCAACAAATCCCTCAAAGTCAACGATATCAATGTCTCTCGTTTGACTCGAAACGAATGTTGCTCGGCGATAGCTTCCGCGAATACTAGTAGCGGGAATCAAGTAATTATGTTTACGATCAGCAAAATATTGTCGTATTTGACTAAAAGGCGAAGATTTTGCCTCAACCAATGCATCGACTCTCGCCTTAACTTCTAGCAGTTCTGCTAAAGAAAGGGCATCTAATTGTTGAATAATCAAATTTATCGATGGTGTCTTGACCATAGAGTTACTATAGGTGAACTTATTTTTCAATTCTATGCCATTCGCGGCTGAAGTCTATCTGCTTACCTAGCGCTGTTACCATACTGCGACTCATGCAAAATTGGCATAGTAAACAAACCCCAAGCCAAACCCGTAATCAAACCAAAGGGAGTCACCAAATAATTATTAAAATCCCATAACCCAAACACCTGGGCCGCCAATTCCAAAGGATAAGCCATCATCAACACACTAGCCAGCGCTGCACCATTCCAGCCATACTGACTCAACCAATAAAAACCCTTACCACCACTCATCCCATACAACAACCGAGTAATTAGCAACCCCGTCACAGTACCATAGCAGCGCATACACACAGCCATAATCAACGGGGGAGCTAAATCAAGTCCCATATTTGGTTGCGGACACACATGATTACCCATGAAATAGATAATGTCCGCAATCCTCCCCAACAAAAACACATCAGACGCAGCCAAAAAAGGAGCAAAAGGCGGGCCGAAAACCATCCCCACCAGCATAAAGTCAGCAACAAAACTGACCCAATTAACCCGTAACTCATCCTTAAAAGCTACCCTTACCATTCTTCTTCTTCGCGCCTTTGCGTCTTTGCGTGAGACATTTCTTAACCTACATTAGCAACATAGGGACTTGTCAACTTATCCAACTGCTGAATCAACAGACTGAGAAACAAACCCACATCAGTCACCACACCCACCGATTCCACAGAACCGCGATCGCTTAACTTAGTCACCACAGCTGGATTAATATCGACACAGACCATTTTCACTCCAGCCGGAGTCATATTTCCCACCCCAATGGAGTGCAGCATACTAGATAACATCAAAATCATCTCCGCACCCTCAATCTGTTTGGCGTATTCCTCCTGTGCTGTCAGCAAATTCATTTCGGTATCAGGTAAAGGCCCATCATCCCGAATGGAACCAGCTAACACAAAAGGTATATTATTCGAGACACACTCATACATCACGCCACTTTTAATTACTCCCGCCTCCACAGCTTTGGCAATACTGCCATAACGACGGATAGTATTAATTACTTTGAGATGATGACGATGTCCACCACGCACCGCGACACCCCGCTTCATGTCCATCCCCAAGGATGTACCCATCATATTTTGCTCGATGTCATGGACTGCGATCGCATTGCCACCCAACAGTGCTTGTACATATCCTTCGCGCATTAACTGCGCTAGGTGTTCACCACCACCAGTGTGAATCACCACAGGCCCCGCTGTGACAACTACTTTACCGCCAGCATCTCTAATTTTTCGTAATTCCCAGGCTACTTGCTCAACTACCAGTTCCACGCGCCGTTCGCTAGAAACTCCCGCTGACATAAAGCTGAATTCTTGAGCATTCCGCTGTTCTCGTGATTCTGTTTTGCGGATGGTGCGGATACCTAGTACATCAACAACTACCCGGTCATCAACTTCTAAATCGCGTAAAATTTTACACCTTGCCACTAGACCATCAGAACTTTGAGTAATGGCGATCGCCCCATCCATGCGCTGATTTTGTACCTTCACCCATTCACCGTTAATCCGCACTTCTGTGGGATAAATCGTACTCACGTAAAAATCATCAGGAGCAACCCCATTTTGGATCACAGGTTCTAGTTTGGCATCCCGTTCATCGTGGGGCAAATCTACCGCACCCAAATCGATTAACTCAGAAATGATTTCTTCCATCACTTCATGGGAAGGCGCTGACACTCTCACCTCAGCGGCTGAAGTGCTTTGCCGTTGTTCTCCCAAGTTGAAATTCATCACTTGGAAGCTACCCCCAGCATCCACAATCAAATCCAAGGCCCGATTAATTAAACCAGAGTCGAGTAAATGCCCTTCTAGACGAATAATTCGGCTTTCTACCGAGACATTGGCATGGATTTCTGCATGTAGGGGTTCCGTTACGCGCAGGGTGAGACATTTAGCTGCACCACCAGCTTTGAGAAATTCAGTGAGTGGCGTTTCAATGACGCGGAAGCCCACATCTGCTAAACGTGTTTTTAAAGCATTGCTAGCCTTGTTCATGATGACGATGCTTTCCACGTTCACCGTGTTGCAGGCAAAGTTGACAGCATCGGCTTCGGTAATCTCTATCCGCTTTTCTGGTGCGACGCGCATTTCGATTAAGCGGTTAGAATAGGCATCAAAAGCGCCAGGATAATACAATAAATAGCCGTTAGCTAAAGGACAGAAGCAGGTATCTAGGTGATAGAACCGCTCATCAATTAGGCGCAGGGAAAGCACCTCAATATCTAGCCATTTAGCTAAATAAGGGTGAGAATCTAATTCAGAACGAAAGCCGTATCCTGCCCATAGCCAACGTCCTTCTCGATCTAATAGTGCATCCCCTGCACCTTCAAAGGGTAGGTCTTTAGGTAGTAAATGAACTGTGTAACCGTTCTCTTCAAACCAGTTGTTGAAAAAAGGTTCTTCGCCCTGACGTTCTTTGTGCAAAAAGCGGCTGAGGACGACATTATCTCCTAACACCAAGCCAGCATTGGCAGTAAACACCATATCTGGCCAACCGATCTGGGGTGGTACTAAATCTACAATGGCGTGTTGTGTAAGGATGTGGTAGAGTTTCTGCCACTGTTCGACGGCGCGATCGCGCGATGACTTGTGAATATTCCCTTCCATCCAGGGATTGATTACATAGTCCACATCGTAGTGGTCAGGGGCGCACATCAAAAAGCGAATCAGGGAAGTCATAAAAAATATTACAAGCGTTTAGATGCTACAAGCCTACTTCGGATACAGACTTTTACTAGTTCTAGTTTTGTAAAACCAGCTATTAACCTTCTATCTTTTGATAGTTCTCAGGTGACACACAGGCTCCGCTCTTATTCTATTCTTAGAAAAGACAAATTAAAGTGTCAATTTGGCAGCAGTAATTTAGTCAGTAATACAGATGCCAGTATTAACTCACAAACTGGAGTATAACCTTGATTTACAGAATAGTTGCAGGTTAATTAGCTAATTATTTGACTAGATGAGGATATATCGTATTTTTTGATTTTCTGAGGAAGTAATCAAAATTTGATTGATCCGCAATCACCCCAGATATATTTGATATAATTTCGCAAGATTTTTTTATAAGTTGATAATTATTTTAAATAAAGCTGAATCGTACACTTAGTTTATGGGGTTGATGGGCAACTAATTTATCGACATAAGTTAAGCTGTAATTACAGAAAATGCTTACAATTCTCCGGTAAAACCCACCATAGTAGGATTACGGAAATAATTTGCCTATTTCGCTTGATATTTTGAGCTAGTACGTTTTAAGATAGCTAAATTAGTGATAATAGGTAGCAATAGACTATGAGCTTTTCTGGAATTACTGTCAAACATCGTTCCCAAGAAGTTGAGGCTCTCAAGTCGTTTCTGATTTACAGTCTGATTGGTTCGTTAGCGCTACATATTGGCGTATTGGCCTCAGGCATAGGCAATTTGTTGGTGAGAACGCCTGAAGAAGAATATGCACCAATAGAAATAGCTATTATTGATCCTCCTACTGAAGAACCAGAAAAACCACCCGAAGTAATTCCAGAAGAAACAAAACCACCCCAACCGCGCCCAATTACCAGTAGCGAAATTCCAGTTAGTCCGGCAAAAACAGAAATTGTCCAGGAATCCCAGCCACAGATTGCTCCTCAGCCTCCTGTAGTTGCCGCAAAACAACCCCTCGTAACACCGCCAGAACCAAAGGTTGAGAGTGTAGAAAAGCCTCCAGTGCAACCGCAACCACAACAACCTACGGTAGCTGCTGAAAAGCCACAGCCAACAAGTGTTCCCCGACAAGAAGCTGTAGCCAAGCTAGAATCTCTATTAACTTCAGAATCATCACCATCAACAATTGCTGTTGCTCCCACTAATCAAGGTAACGAGAAATTGAGGGAGTCTTTAAGCGGCTTAAGAGATTCTAGAGCTAGTCAAGATAGTAATGCAGTCGAGTCTAATGAACCTAGTGGTACAATCGCCGTCCCCAGACAAACTACAGCTACCAGTACTAACAGTACACGAGTACCGCGATCGCCCATAGCGGCAGCACCTACAGCACCACAAACTCCTAATGCTGGCAGTAATTCCAGTGGTTCAGGTGATGGTCGTGCAGCGTGTACCCAGTGCCGTACCAGCTATCCAGAGTTTGCTAAAAGACGAGGAATCGAAGGTAGAGTAGAAGTAGCTGTTGATACTGATGCTAAAGGTAATGTCACTAATGTCCGGATTGTTAACTCTAGTGGCAATAGCCGATTAGATGAAGAAACAGTCAGACAAGCGCGTAATTGGAGATTAAAACCCTCAGAAGGTGGTAGACAAGGAGTTTCAATAGCTACTGATTATGCTATCCAAGGTTCCCAGCGACACCGCCAAGTCCAAGAAAGAAAAAAACAACAAGAAGCACAAGCTCAACAAAGAAGTCGCCAGACCGCAGCACCTAGTTCTAGTAACTCTCCAGCCCCAACAACTAGCGAACCCAGAGTTAGAGCAAGACGAGAAACTACACCAGTAGCGAATCCAGCCGCAGCTTCTAGTCCTACAACGACAACACCAGTCAGACAACCTCGTCAACCTGCACCCAACACTGCTACAGGCTCGTCATCGGGAACCAGGACAACTCCTACTCCCAATCAAGGAAATGTCAGAGATTCTTTACGCAGTGTCCAGCGTCAGCGAACATCTCCTACTTCAGCACCACCAAAACCAGCAGCACAGCCAGCACCACCAAGACCAGCTGCAAAACCAGCACCAGCACCAAGACCAGCACCAAGACCAGCACCAAGACCAGCACCAGCAGCTAACACAAATCGCCGTCCTCGTCCCACAGCCAATACCCCACCTCCCGCTAAGACACCATCTCCTAGTCAAAACAATTTGCGGGATTCTTTACGCCGTAGTCGCCAAAGCGCTCCCTCACAGCCAGCAGCAACGCCTGAAGCCGCGGGTCAAGAGTAATTTCACAAGAATGCTCCCGCTAGTCCTGTTCATGTGCAGAAGCAGTGGGAGCAAGTACCGCCAAACGAGACTGATGGGTTTTATTTTTAGGTGTGGGATTCTTGAAGTTCTGTGGACTTAGCTGCTGCTGCTTGATAAGCGTCTAAATATTCCTTACCACCCAACATCACATCACCGTAATACTCATAAGGTGCATCACCATAAATTGGTAAGGGGTCATCTTCTGGATAATCTTCTTGCGATTCTTCTATTACTGCTTTCAGTTGCTTGACACTCCAACTCTGTGCAGCGAAGTACCAAAGCTCATGAGAACTTTTTTGCAGATGTGGCAAGGTGGGGTCAATAATCTTGACAGTTGAATCATTACCCGAAGTATCACTTAATTCCATCCAACTATGTTCAATTGGTTGAGATGGTTTATCAGCAACCGCTAAAAACCCCTGGACATACTTTGCGCCTTTTGTGATTAATACTGCTCTGTAAGCATTATCAAATGGCTTATTAGCTTTGCTTTTTATACTTTCAGCAATTTCAAGGGAAAGCGTTTCATCTAATGCTTTATTCATTAGAGTGGGGATGAGAGCAATGACTACACTATATTTTATCACTACCATGTCGGCGGATAGCTTTATTTTTGAATCTTAGTACCGCTGATACTAGGTTAGTAGTAGCGTCAGGAGTCTAAAATAGTAAAAAATAGCATATGTGAATCAGACAGCGTTAGGCGCTCAAAAATCAATGGTGGAAATAATTGCTGTTTTTATGATCATTGGGCTGATGGTGATTGGTATTTTAATCAGTCCCTTAATCATTAAACAGCGTCGCAACCGTGTTAAACGCCGTTCTTTTCCTCCATTGTGGAATGCCATCATTGAAAATCATCTGCCCATTTATCTCCAGCTTTCACCTGATGAACGGAGAAGACTTCAGGGACATATTCAAGTATTCTTGGCAGAAAAGCAATTCATTGGCTGTGGCGGATTACAAGTAACCGCAGAAATGAAGGTAACTATTGCTGCTGTGGCTTGTTTACTTTTACTCAACGAGCGAGGAAAATACTTCCCGAAACTGCGTTCTATTTTGATTTATCCCGGTACATATTTTGTCAATCAAACTGTGGCTACGGGAAATTATGTAGTCGAAGAAAGACGCGAGGCCCGATTGGGAGAATCCTGGACTCAAGACCAAGTGATATTGTCTTGGTTACAGGTTAAACAAGATACCGATAACTGGAAAGATGGACATAATGTTGTGCTACACGAATTTGCCCATCAGTTAGATCAAGAGGATAGAACAGCCAACGGTGTGCCTATCTTACAGCACAATTCCGATTATGTTATTTGGGCGCAGGTGATGACGGCAGAATATCAACAACTTTGTCATGATATTCAAAAAAAAGCCAAAACTGTGATGGATGGCTATGGTACGACCAATCCCGCCGAATTTTTTGCCGTGGCTACTGAAACATTTTATGAAAAACCACGCCAATTGCAACGGCAGCATCCGGTACTTTATGAGCAATTACAACGCTACTATCAATTAGATCCTGTTCAATGGACTTAATGATAAATCCATCAAATTCGCTAGTTTGTAAACAGTCCGCGCCCCAACATTACCATCCCACTCCGCATCGCCAACTTCGCAGACATCAAAACCGATGATTTTGCGTGGCTTGCCGCCGTAGGCATCGCTTTTGATCAATTCTCGAAATAAACAAAAAGTTTGCTCTAATTCTAAGCCACCAGGAACAGGAGTACCTGTATTTGGACACAACTTGGGATCAAGTCCATCAACATCAAAGCTGATGTAAATATACTCTGGTAAATGACTGATAATTTCTCGGCATAAATCAATCCAAGTGCTACCAGCGTAGAGCTTTTGTTTAATCATGGGATCATAATAAGCGATGATGCGATTATCTGATTGATCAATCATTGCCACTTCGTCATGAGAAATATCACGCACCCCTACCTGCACTAACTTGGAAATCTGCGGTATTTTCAGCCCATTAAACATAATAGAAGCATGGGAAAACTCAAATCCCTCATAAGCATCGCGTAAATCTGCGTGGGCATCAATGTGTAAAATGCCGTAATTTGGGTATTTAGTGGCTAATGCTTGGAGGTAACCTAAAGGTACACTGTGATCCCCACCAATGACTGCAACACGTTTCCCTTGGTTAATTGCTTCCTGACACTGGGCAAATAACCATTCATTTATCTGTTGACCAGCTTGATTAATTTCAGTCAGCACAGGGGTTAAGTCGGGTGCATCTGTCAATGATTTACCTTGTGCTAATCGTTCAATAATCTTCGCTGCCAAGGTGCGATAATATTCGTTTTTTTCTAAAATATCCTGGGAAATTTCCTGCATAAAAATTCCCTGTTTCCAGCCATCAGGATGATCGAAATCGAATAAATCCAGTTGTATGGAAGCATCCAAAATTCGCTGTGGCCCATTGGCAGTACCAGCACCATAAGATACAGTTGCTTCCCACGGCACAGGAATAACAATCAAGTTAGCAGACTCATAATCGCATGGCAGACCAAATAAGTTGCCATTAATTTCCCCTACGCCACTAGGATTGTAGTCTGGTTGTTGAGTACTCATCTGGATTTACACCTGCCTGGGTAAGTTACTGTCTCGTACCCAATTATCCTAACGAAAAGAGGCTCCGTAAGATTGCTTCCTGGGACTTCCAGAAATTAAATTATCCAATTTACTGGGATGCAAGGTTGTCTTTCTCCCCCCTGCTCCCCTTCGGGTTCGCCAGTCGCTCATGGGGGAAACCCCCAAGACCGCGCTGGTCTCACCTGCTCCCCTGCTTACCGAGTGTTCGCGTAGCGTCCCGTAGGGATTTGGACATTTATGTAGTTGGAAGTCCCCCTAGCGTCGCCATGACAAAAACTTCACTTTTCACAGTGCAAGAGGTTTGCAACTATCAAAAGAAAGAGTTTGCACACCAAACCCTGTTGTAAAATAGACATTAGCAGGATTCGGGGGGCCATTTACTGGTCATAAACGCCTATAGAAACTATCTTTGGAAATCTTCAGGGCTTAAAGTCCAGTCAGCTGAAGCAACTACAGCGACTGTACCACCAGCGCATACCAGGCGATCGCATCACAACGCCTGAGTTCTCCCAGCGTCTGGCAGCCATTAGTACAGAAATCAATCAGCCTGTGTCTGCCTACCTCAATCGTCGTGGACAAGTGTTTCGCGTAGGGGTAGGCACACCGCGTCAAACACAAATCCCACCGCTGGAATTGCCCCGTTATGGTGCAGAACGTCTCAGCGGTATTCGTTGTATTTCTACCAATCTGAAGCCAGAACCGCCCAATGAATCGGCACTGACGGCCATGGTGATGCAACGTTTAGATGCCCTAGTAGTATTAAATATTACGGGGACAGGATTTACGCGACGTGGTGGCGGCTCTACTGGATACGTTAAAGAAGCTTATTTAGCTCACCTAGTATCAAATACTAAACAACTAGTCTCAACTGAGCAATCAGCTATCGGTACGCAAAATTCTGAAATCTTCTCCAGTGTATCGCCGCCTATGAGCTTAGATATGCTGGCAGAACAGGATTTCATCGAATTGGTGGAAAATCTGGAAGCAGAATTTCAGCGGGAATTTGTTGCCCAGGAAGTAGATGCGGAAAACGATCGCGTGTTAATTGTGGGAGTAGTAACAGATCATGTGACTGCCCAACAATTCCAGGATACCCTGATAGAATTAGCGCGGTTGGTGGATACGGCTGGCGGCGAGGTACTACAAACATTACAACAAAAGCGATCGCGCATTCATCCCCAGACAGTAGTGGGTGAGGGTAAGGTGCAAGAAATTGCTCTAACGGCCCAAACCCTGGGAGCTAATCTCGTGGTTTTTGACCGCGACCTCTCACCCGCCCAAGTTCGTAACCTAGAAAGACAAATTGGTGTCCGGGTAGTTGACCGCACTGAAGTGATTTTGGATATCTTTGCCCAACGGGCCCAATCCCGTGCTGGTAAATTGCAAGTAGAACTAGCACAGTTAGGATATATGATGCCGCGACTAAGTGGTAGAGGTCTGGCCATGTCGCGGTTAGGTGGTGGTATTGGGACTCGTGGCCCCGGTGAAACTAAACTGGAAACAGAACGCCGGGCTATTCAAAGACGGATTTCCCGATTGCAACAAGAAGTAAATCAGTTGCAGGCTCATCGTTCGCGGTTGCGCCAACGTCGCCAACATCAGGAAGTGCCTTCAGTGGCTTTGGTGGGTTATACCAATGCTGGTAAGTCTACCTTGCTGAATGCCTTAACCAATGCTGAAGTATATACCGCAGACCAATTGTTTGCGACTCTTGACCCAACTACCCGCCGCCTGGTACTTTCTCATGGCGAGACTGGGGAAACTCAAGAGATTCTACTGACAGACACAGTGGGATTTATACATGAACTGCCTAATTCCTTAATGGACGCCTTCCGCGCCACATTGGAGGAAGTCACAGAAGCTGATGCTCTACTGCATTTGGTGGATTTATCCCATCCGGCTTGGTTGAGCCATATTCGCTCAGTGCGGGAAATTTTGGCACAAATGCCAGTAACTCCTGGACTAGCTTTGGTTGTGTTTAATAAAATTGACCAAGTTGACAGTGAAACCCTGGCTCTAGCCCAGGAAGAGTTTCCTCTAGCGGTGTTTATTTCCGCAAGTCAACGCTTGGGATTAGAAACCCTACGTCAACGGATTACCCAGTTGATTCAATATGTTGTTGATAATCGTTAACCTCTCAAAGGGAAGTTAACCTGGGTGGATTCAAGGAATTAAGATGTTGAGCCTGCGTTAGCAGGCTTTATTATGAGGTTTTTAACTAAACTGTTGAGCATAAAACTGAGCGTAGCGTTGCTCAAGTGCGATCAATTCCTCATGGGTTCCTGATTCGACAATTTGACCCCGTTCGAGTACTAAGATGCGATCGCATCGGCGCACTGTACTTAAACGGTGGGCAATAATAAATACTGTCCGATTTTGCATCAGTCTTTCTAATGCTTCTTGGACTAGTGCTTCTGATTCGGAATCTAGCGCAGATGTGGCTTCGTCCAAAATCAAGATTTGCGGGTTGAGAAAGACTGCACGGGCGATGGCAATTCTTTGTCTTTGTCCACCAGATAAATTCACACCCCGTTCACCTACCCAGGTGTAATATCCATCTGGTAGTTGGGTAATAAATTGGTGGGCGTTGGCAATTTTCGCTGCTGCGGCTACTGCGTCCATGTCAAAAGAGTCTTGGCCAAAAGCAATATTTTGGGCAATAGTTCCCGAAAACATCACGGTTTCTTGGGGGACAATGCCAATTTGTCGCCGTAGACTCTGCAACTTCACATCCCGAATATCCACACCGTCAATTAAAATTTTCCCAGATGCCGGGTCATAAAATCGGGGAAGGAGATTAACAAATGTGGTTTTACCAGCACCGGAAGCACCCACAAGGGCGATCGCCTCTCCTGGTAATGCCAATAAACTGATATCTTTTAATACAGGTTCACCTGGTTTATAGGCAAAGGATACATGATGATATTCCACTTTGCCATGAACTGGAGGTAAGGCGATCGCGTTGGGCTTTTCTAATATTGTGGGTTGAATTGCCATCAATTCAAAAACCCGGTCAACGGATGCCTCACCTTGTTTAAATTCGTTGTAATTATTAGTAGTGTGACCAATGGGGTCAATTAATAACGCCGCCGCCGCCAAGTAGCTGAAAAATTCCCCTACCGTTAAGTTATTTTGGGAAATTTGCCAAGCTCCTACTATTAATAAAGATATGGCACTTAAGGCTTCCAGAAAGCCCACTATAGGTATTTGAATTGCTTTTAGTCGTTCGGCAGAGTATTTGGCTTGAAAACTGCGTTCTGCTTCATTACCAAACCTAGCAATCTCATAGTTTTCGGCGGCAAAAGCTTGTACTAAACGAATACCGCTAAATACTTCCGTAAGAATTGCCGATAAACCAGAAACGCGATTTTGGCTTTTGAGAGAATACTTGCGTAACCGTTCGCCAAACCAGGTAATTAAAACAGCCATCAGTGGCGCAATAATCACTATAGCTAGGGTCAATTGCCAATTCAGGTAAATCATGTAGATGGGTATGGCCACCAGTTGCAAAATGCAGGGGATAAAGTCGTGAAACAGTTTATTTACAACTTCCCCAACACGGTCAATATCTTCAGTGAGGCGGTAAGATAAATCACCTGCTTTGGCTGTCTCAAAATAGCTCAAATCGAGCTTTTGTAAGTGGGAATAAACCTGCTTGCGGAGATTAAAAGCTACCCTTAAAGCAACCTTTGCCATGTAAATATCTTGCAAAGACTGAAACAAGCCGCGCACTAGAAACACTAAAACGAGACTTCCAGCCAATTGGGCGATCGCTACTACATTACCTTCGCCGAAGGGAGTTGCCAATCTACCCGCCAGATTAATGAGCGTTAATGTCGCCAGTACATATCCACAGATACCAATAAATCCCTTGGTAATATTTCGCCACTGGGGTCGAAGATAGGGTGATAATTGCCAGTAATTAGAACGGGTTTTCAAGCTGCAACTTCCACAAAAATATTTTATCTTGTTTGACGCTATCAGCTTTTGCGTAGTTTCAGGAAAATTATCTATTTTTCTTGTGGCTAGAGACTAGTCAATGAATGTTTGCAAAAGTTGATTGACACGAACAGGGGTAATGAGTGATGTGTTAAATCAATACTTGATTTATGACTCGGAAATTATGACGTTAATTTTAGCGCTGGATTTTGGTGGAACTAAGCTAGCCGCAGCAGTTGTAAATTCTGGTTCTCCGGAATGGTTACGCTATGAACGTCGTCTTTCCCCAGTTAATGCAAATGCTAACACTGACTTAGATATTATGCGATCGCTCATTGATTCTCTACTACAAGGAGAAAAACCTGCTGCAATTGGTGTCAGCTTTGGGGGGCCTGTTGATGCTTCCACTGGTACGGTACGGCTATCTCATCATGTGGCTGGTTGGGAAAATATTCCTCTCAAACAGTTGTTAGAAGATGAGTTTAGCGTTCCTGTGAGTGTAGACAACGATGCTAATGTGGCGGCTTTGGGTGAATACCGCTTTGGTGCTGGTGCGGGACACGATAGTTTGTTTTATATCACCATCAGTACTGGTGTGGGTGGTGGTTGGATACTCAATGGCCAGCCTTGGCGGGGTGTGGGCGGTATGGCTGGCGAAATTGGACATATGGTTGTCGATCCAGCAGGGCCATTGTGTTTGTGTGGGAAGCGGGGATGTGTGGAACGATTAGCGTCGGGGCCTTATATGGCGAAGAATGCGCGGGAAGGTTTGGAAAATCAACCGCACACAGGCGAAATATTGAGGGGGTTGGTGGGTAATAATTTGGAGTTGATTACAGGAAAGGTGGTGAGTGAAGCAGCAGCGCAAGGTGATGAGTTAGCGTTGGATGTTTTAGCTAAAAGTGCTTGGGCTTTGGGTGTGGGTATTGGTAATGTGGCGAATTTGATTAACCCACAGTTATTTATTTTGGGTGGGAGTGTAACTAAAGCGGGGGATAATTGGTGGGATGTAGTGCAAAAAGTGGCGCGAGAGACGGCGTTACCGGAAATTGATTTTGCAGTTGTCCCAGCGGCGTTGGGTGATGATGCACCGCTTTGGGGTGCTGTGGCTTTGGCGGAATTAGGTTTTTGACATCCACCAGCGCATTTCTCATAGATAATCTTGCATACGTGAAGAGTCCCGCTAAGTAAGTTGGCGAGAATAAACCTAATTATGTAAAGAATCGTGGGACGCACGATCTAAAAGCTCAAAATATGTCCTCAATGAGGAGTCTTTGAGAAGCCTACACTTGCCTGTACTCAGGAAGTGTAGGTACGTCACGATAATTAAATTTTAGTTGCTTCGCCTCCGTTGGAGACTCACGTTAATGTTGTTTTTTTGTAATTATGATTGATATTAGACCTTGTCTTGGTAAATAAAATTGAATTGTTGCAATATTAATTTCATTTCATGACGAGCTTTAAAAGCACAAAATAAAAGAATAAATATTACCTGTAAATTCGTCAATAACTCAATATTACCATCCTTCAAGATAGTGAATAATACAAGCAGTGAAAAGAACATCAAACGTATAAATTGCTGGGGTATAGACTCAGGCCAAGAACCAGCTTCACCAAATCTATAAGTAAAATAGTTTATAAAAGAAGCAAAAATTTGAGATGCAAATAGCATCACACTAACAATATCAATTGATGTGATTACAGCAAAACTAAAATATTTGCAGGTTTGTAATAATGGATAAATCCATACCCTTGTCTTTTTATCTACATGGTTATAGACATAGAAAATAATACGCACAAGGACTAATAAACCCAGCCACAAACTGATAGTATGCATATTGAGCAAATGTCTTCTATCAATTTGAGAAATAGGCTGCCCTATTTGATTAATTTCTAGCAAAATAACGCCAATAAAAGCAAATAATAAAGCCCATAACCAATTAGTCCATATATTAAAATTATTTTTATAAGTTTTATATGTGCTTGATAATACAGGTGCTTTTTCAAAATTTTCTGCTATTAAATCATTCTCGTAATAACCTATTTCATAAATGCACCAAAAAGAAAATAGTAAAAATAAAACTCCTACAGCATGAATTATAGGTTGGATACTCAGAAAGCTTATTCCTAAAATTAAAATTATAAAATCTTCAGATATAATTTTCTTTAAAAAATAATTTTTTCCAGGTCTTTTAATACATTCCAGATAATAAAAAGGAAACCGAATAGATTGAAAAGGATTTTTATTAAATTTATTTATCATCAAATTCATGAGAAACAACATTTATTTAAAGGTATTAAGATTGCCAAATTGTTAAGATTCGCAACCTGAATGTATCTATTCTGTTAGGTTATCCAAAATTACAAAATGTGATTTTAATATTAGTAAAAGTTGTCATTATCTATGAAAAATAGGTCATTCCATATATAACTATTATGATCAACACTTAAGTATTTTGAACAAAAAACATGATTTTTGATTGACATAGTAATGACAAAGAACTTTACATAAACCTAAATATATAGGTAAATCGACTTAATTACTGTAAATTCATAAAGACTTTAAAGTCTTACTATCTTTTGTTTAAGATATTGTTAAATAACAAATAAGCTTTTATTAATGATGTTATCATATGTATATTTTTAATTTATATAATATTCATATAAAAACGTCAGTTCGATGAACCGCACTAGGATACAAAGTCAGATCCCTCATGCTTCCTAGATACCGCCGTCACCCTCTTAGTGATGCCTACGGATGCCGAAGGCTGTACGCGAATGGCACTAAGAAAAGCTCAAAGCTTTACCCAATAAGGGCTACAGGTTTAATATTCAAATCCTACAGGAATGGCATGAGTTAGTGGAGAGCCGATGAGGGATGATATAGAATTGCCTAAAATTTTTTTGAAGGTAGAAAAAGCTTACTCGTTTATGAAATACTTCCTGGAGACAAGCAAGCAAATACCATAACTACTACTGTGACACTAAGAGTAGAAATCCTCAAGAATAAATTTAGTCAAAGTTTAGGACTACCTTTTCAAGAATTATTACCAGAATCTACGATTAAACAAGCAATTTTTGAGCTAAAAATTAAATACAAAAAGCGTTTAGCTGAACCTCACGAAAAACTAACCCGTCAGGCTAAGAGTCGCAAGGATCTCCAAAAAGTGCTAGATACTGAACTACGACAACTCGCACGTTCAGCATCATATACTACTCGAATTAACAGCATTCAAGATATTGCTTCTTTGTTGGTTCAGAGTAGTGAAGAAGAAAGGCAAAGATTTGTACAATATCGAGGTCGATTGTTGAATAGCGCAGAAGTAATAGCGCTAAGTGCTGATATTCTCTGTGAAGCTGGAACATACGAAGCTCCTTATGATTTGAGTCCACAAGATGCACTGGTCTATTCATCGGTTATCAGTCATCTTCGCCAAAATCAACCCCAAGTATCGTGTTTTCTCAACCGCAATTCCAAAGATTTTGACAACCCAGATATTGTTGATGAACTGACTAGTACAACACGGCGTAAATAGGCATACCATTTGAAATCGTCAAATAGCCTGTTTGATAAGCTTTTTGACTTTTGACTTCCGCGCAGCGGTACTAGATTAAATTGCAATATGATACCACGCTTTGATCATGGTTATGGCTTCATTAAATCTCAATTGCAATTATAAAAGGTTTAACCAATTACTGTGTGGGAAAAATTCGATGTTAAGTGTAGGTAGTTGACGGTAACCCAGACTAACGCATTACACGACTCCTGATGGCAGTTATTGATGAATTTGCGTCGCTTTCAGCATATGGTAAGTAATAATCAACTGAGTTAGCGCTAGAGGGTAACTTTGCAATGTCTCTCCAGTTGTTCCCGCGATTTTGCCCAACTCTGGATTACTTTCGCGATCGCACACATTAAGTAGGTAAGGCATATCCGAACATAAAATATGCTCTAATTTATTCACCTGTTCTAAAGTTGCATGACCATCAACTTCCAACACATCCACGGGTTTACTCATATCCCGGTCTAATCCCAGGCGGATGGCTGACTGAGAATTACCATTAGTTAAATTAAGAATTGGTGTAAAATTAGGATGAGGGATTGTTGGCCGCAGTACCAACCGGACATTTAAATGTCCATTGCTACCATCAGCATCATCACTGGCTGGATAAAAACTCACAACTATATCCGACCATTGCCGTTGCGGACGAATAAAACTATCTGAGTCTGGTTCACGCTTTTCTAGTTCTGCTAAGACTTGTTCCGGAGTGTAGCCGCGCTTTTGGGTATCTCGCTTGACTTTCCATTGAGCGCGTAGCGGTTCTGGTGGTGCAAGATAGACCTTCACGTCGTAAGCGTCACGAGCTGCACGGGTAGAATAACCCAGTAATCCTTCAATAATTACGAATTTATTAGGCTTGATATACTTTGGTGCCTCAAATGTCCCGGTTTTATGGCTGTAAACTGGCTTGAGAATTGGCTGTCCTGTGCGTAGCAGCGATAAATGTTGCTGCATAATATCTAGATGATTACAGTCAGGATGGAGGGCTGTGATGCCAATTTCTGCACGTTGCTGGCGATCATAACGATGGTAATCATCGGTACAAATAAGCGTGACATTTTCTGGCCCAAGTACTTGAGCAATTCCCCTAGTCAGCGTTGTTTTGCCTGCGGCGCTGTCACCGACAATTCCCAGAATTATTGGACGGCTCATTATACCCCCCCGATACGAGCAATAAGTACAGTAATCAACTTTTTCAGATAATGTTCTTTATTTTAGAAGGTAATTGACAAATAAATCAGGTGTATTAGTGTACGCAACATCTCTATACATTTTTCCAGGCACTCAGGAATAAGGAATGAATATTTAGACACATCAAATAGCAATGCTATTCATTTTTATTAATGGGTTTTGATGACGAATTTTATTTACCATAAATACTTATATGTAAATAAGCGGCAGATATTGACAAATATCAACAAATCTCTGCTTACTGGTACGATTTTATGAGTCTCATGGTACAGGTCATAAAAATAATGACTGTGACAGAATTAGATTACTAATATCTCCACTCAAAGAAGTGTTGCATATTCGCGGTATCGGACTTTCTTTGGTATATACCAGAGTAGTAAAGCAGTGTTGGGGATGATGACGGGGTAGGGATTATGGTGACACTAAATATTACAGATTTTGACAAGATAGATAAGTTTCGCCATCTTCAGTTGACTTTGTGCGATCGCTGGCCAACTATCGAGCTATTTGACAATAGTGAGGCGGATATTTTAATTATTCCCTCCCTCAGCATCGACCAGCGTGAACTCCAAAAAATTGAAGGTTGTGAGCATTATGAAGAAAGATTGCTATTTTCGTTGATGCGCTTGCGAAATCCCCGCACAAGGCTGATTTATGTTACTTCCATGCCTCTGCATCCAAGTATTATTGATTACTATTTGCAATTATTACCAGGGATTCCGTTTTCCCATGCTCGTAATCGTTTATTGCTACTTTCCACTTATGATTCTTCCCTGCGACCGCTGACGGCTAAAATTTTAGAACGTCCCCGGTTGCTAGAGCGAATCCGCCAAGCACTGCGGTTAGAAAAATCATTTATGACTTGCTACAATTCCACATTTTTGGAAGCTGAATTATCTTTGAGATTAAATGTACCATTGTACGCAGCCGCCCCAGACTTACAAAATTGGGGGACAAAAAGTGGTAGTCGCAAAATTTTTGCAGAAAGTAAAGTACCATTACCAGACGGAAGTCCAAAGGTGTGGAATCAGGAAGATTTAGCAGAAGTTGCTTGTGAGTTATGGGAACGCCAACCAACATTACAACGCATAGTCGTGAAACTCGATGAAGGCATTTCCGGAGAAGGTAACGCCCTGCTAGATTTAAGACCAATTATGGATGTAGCACCAGGGAAAGTTTCTCATGAGGAAACAGTAGCAGCAATTAGCGATCGCTTTACAAATTTACGCTTTCAAGCCAAAAAAGAGAGTTGGGCGAATTTTTCCGGACGGATTACTGAATTGGGAGCCATCGCCGAAGCATTTGTAGAAGGAGAAATCAAGCGATCGCCTAGCGTCCAAGGACGCATCACACCCACTGGCGAAGTAGAAATTGTCTCCACCCATGACCAAATTCTCGGCGGGCCAGACGGGCAAATTTATTTGGGTTGCCGATTTCCTGCTGATCCCAGCTATCGGATGCAATTGCAGCAATGGGGATTACAAATTGGCAGAAAACTTTCTGAAAAAGGCGCAGTTGAGCGCTTTGGCGTTGATTTTATCACCGTTGACAAGGGCAATGGCGAGTGGGATATTCAGGCGATCGAAATTAACTTGCGGAAAGGTGGCACAACTCATCCTTTCATGACATTGAAATTATTAACCAACGGTCGCTATGACCTATCCACAGGATTATTTTATAGTCAGCAAGGGCGACCCAAATACTATATAGCTACCGACAATCTGCAAAAAGACCGTTATCGCGGATTGTTACCCAACGATTTAATGGATATTATCGCCCATCATCGATTGCACTTTGACAGTGGTACAGAAACAGGCACAGTCTTTCATCTCATGGGTTGTCTTTCCCAGTTTGGCAAGTTGGGCTTAACCAGCATCGGCGATTCACCACAACAAGCTGAAGACATATACAACAAAGTCGTAAAAGTGTTGGACGAAGAAACCCGCAGCGACAACCCAGATTTTCCCCTGTTCTCAGATTACACCTTTCCTATTGCTTGGGAAGGATATAGCTAGCACCGCAAGGCGGAAGTGAAAAAGCAGGGGGGTAAGGGGAGCAGGGGAGCTATCGCCTACAAGGGGCGAAGCTTTAAACCTTATCTTTTTGGTAAATAGCGGGAAGATGGCGCAACAGGTGGGGTTGAATCCCCATTTTAACTTTCCCCCTTGCTCCCTTGCCTCTTGTTCCATTCCAGTTTCCAATAAAGACTTCCTGAACCAGTAAAACTACACAGCCCAGTTATAGAAAGAATTAGACCTGCAATTTATTTAATACACTTTCTTGAATCATGCCGATTTATTACTCTTTTCACTTTTAGGTGCGGGCGAGTTTCTCTGAGATTTTGGCAGTTCCATATCATTTTTTGCTAACCAATCTTCAATAAGTTCGGCTGAAACGTCGGACATATTCAGCCCTTTAAAAAAGCAAACTGTTTTAAACCTGTCTTTTGTTTCAGGGGACAGGTATACCCGAATCGAAGCTTCTCCTTGTGCCACACTATACTCCAACTAATAAACCTATTCACTAGTTTATTGGTGTAATGGTTTATCGGGAAAAATTATACATTGGTTGACTAATGCACTAGTGCATTGGTATAGTATCACCTATGCCCAAGGAAAGATACTCCAACTCTATCCAAAGGATGACACACCACAAAGGCAATAGACGCCAGAAAGTGTCAGAGCGGGTTAACGAATACTCTAAAAGCTAAAAAAGCAAATTTTGGCTTTATTTGCTGCTAAATACATACTTTTATGCGATGAAACCAAATGATCATATGCCCACAAACCACAAATAATACTTCCGAGGGAGAAATATTGGTAAATCGCCTGTAGGCATTATTCCGGGTATGTTTGATCGGCTGGTATCCGGGGACTGTCTAAAAACACTTACCTTTGCAGCTATCCCTGTATTCACGAATAAACAATCATCCAGTGAAAAATCACTTTAGGTTCAGTCATTTATCGAGAATCTTAGGAGCTTAGGGATGCTAAAGAACTTCTGGTACGCTTGTGAATTTAGTTCAGCTGTGAGCAACCAGCCCAAGCAAATTGTGATGTTAAATCAGAGATTTGTCCTCTACCGCAATTCTCAAGGGCAAGTAGTCGTACTAAAAGATCAGTGTTCCCATCGTGGTGCAGCATTGTCTCAGGGCTGGCTAGAAAACAACTGTATCCGTTGTCCTTATCATGGATGGAAATTTCAAGCTGATGGAAAATGTTTAGAAATTCCTTCTAATGAAACAGGAGTACCTATTCCTAAAAGAGCGAATATCACCAGTTACCCAGTGCAAGAAAAATATGGGTTTATCTGGATATTTTATGGTGACTTACCGCCATCAGAAAGACCACCTATTCCTCCTTTTCCAGAATATCAAAACCCCAAAATGCATCCTATTTATCTAGAATACGAGATGCAAACTCACTACACTCGTGTCATAGAAAATGCTCTTGACCCTGCCCATCTTTATGCCGTTCATGCTAATTCTTTTGGGGCGGGATTATCGCAAGATCCCACAGTTGAAAACTATGTAGTTCAAGATGAAGATTGGGGATTCAGTACCAAAATTATCTACAAAAACTATACCAAGCCTAAAAATGGTATATTTAAATCTTTTTTCCGTCCCAAACAGACACAATTAAATGCCACTACCAGCTTCTATCTGCCAAATATAACTAAAATTGAAAGTGACTTTGGTCGGGGCAAAATCATCAATTATGCTATTCATCTTCCTGTGGATAACCACACCACACTGAGCAAGCGCATTCAATTACGTAATTTCTTTACCTACTCTTGGGCTGATAGGTTATTCGTGAATTTTCACCATAAAGTTGGTTTGGAAGATAGGGTAGTAACCGAGTCCCAATATCCCAAATTGATACCGGAAACTTTATCAACTGAAGTTCATGTTCCTGCTGATGCTTTAACCCTAGCTTATCGCCAGCTTCGCCAAAAATATTTATCTATGGGCTGGGGCGAGGACTTTAATAAAAACAAATTAGATGATTCTCACCAAAAACTAATACAACCTGTCTATACATCATCGATGAACTAAATTCACCGTGGTTCTAATTTTCATAAATTACAGATTTAGCTGGGTGGACAATTTCTGAATTTCCCGCTTGCAAGTGCAACTTGGGATTAATGTGATATGACAACATATTTAAAAAACATTAGGAGACAAATATGTTGAAAGACTTTTGGTATGCTTGTGAATTAAGCTCGGCTATTACCAATAAGCCTCAGCAAGTTGTGATGTTTAATCAGAGATTTGTCCTCTATCGTAACTCTCAAGGACAAATTATAGCTTTGAAAGACCAATGTCCCCATCGTGGTGCTGCCTTTTCTCTGGGTTGGATTGAAAAAGACTGTATTCGTTGTCCCTATCATGGATGGAAATTTCAAGCTGATGGGCAATGTAATGAAATTCCTTCTAATACACCAGGGACACCTATTCCTAAAAAAGCTCGTGTAGATAGTTACCCAATTAAAGAAAAATATGGTTTTGTTTGGCTATTTTATGGAGATTTACCAGAAGAACAACGTCCTCCTTTACCAACATTTCCAGAATACATGGTTTCCACCATGCGTCCTGTATATGATGATGGCATAGATAATGCTAACTATGCTCGTCTCATGGAAGCTAATCTCGATTTTACCCATGTGATTGCAGTCCATAGAAAATCTTTTGGTCAAAGAATACCTATCAATAAAACTATTAATTATGATGTGGAAAAATACGATTGGGGTGCAATTGCTAAAGTCAATTATGAGTCATTAGGTAACTCAAAAAGTTTTTTGAATTTTTTACTAGGTGGACGACCGGAATTAAAGACAAAATTGACTTTATATTTGCCTAATGTTACCCTCGCAGAAATTAGTGTAGGTAGAGGTAGCCGATTTGATATCAAGTTTGGAATTTTAGTTGCTCACCTACCCATTAATGAAAATACTACTCGTGTGAAACGCGTTTTATATCGTAATGTTTTACCTATACCTTGGTTAGATGGCTTTTTTAGAAAAATTGACCATAAACTTGCCCAAGAAGACACAGTAATAGTTGCTAGTTTAGATTCTCAATCAATGCCAAAAATATCAGATGAGCTGCATGTTGCGGCTGATGCTTTGGATATTACTTTTCGGAAGTTTTTACTAGAGGCTAGAGGCTAGAGGCTAGTCCCTCAATAAATGTACTTCATCAATCAATCGTGGGGAGAGAAATATGACTGATGTCCTAGAAAAATCTGTGACTCAACAAGTAACCATGCGTGGGGTAATTGACAAGTTTTTCAGACAGATGTTTGATAATACTTGCCAAGCACTAGCAGCGATAGATGGACAAAACTTATGTGAACAGTCGTGGAATCGTGACCACAAGGGTATCTGGACAGTTGGTGAAAGTACTAAAGAAGCCATATATATTGACCGAGTGCTACATAATGGCAATGTTTTAGAAAAGGTGGGAGCTAATTATGTAGCGATAGAGGGTGAATTACCTCCGGGAATGTCTTTTCAGCAATCAGGGGCCTTAGCTACAGGTGCAGCGGATCAAATGATTACCAAAAGAGGTAACCGCTTTTTCGCCACAGGTTCTAGTTTTGTGATTCATCCTCATAACCCGATGGCGCCGACTGCTCATGTGAACTACCGCTATTTTCAGATTAATAATAATAACCAACCAGTTTATTGGTGGCTGGGCGGTGGCGCTGACCTCACACCGGCATATCTATTTGAGGAAGATGCAGTTCATTTTCATCAGGTGCATAAAGAAGTTTGTGACAGGTACGACTCTGCTTATTATCCCCGCTTTAAAAAGTCGTGTGACGAGTACTTCCACATACCCCATCGTGGTGAACACCGAGGTATAGGTGGGATTTTCTTCGACCATCTCAATCACGGTAATTCCCAAAAACTGTTGTCTTTTGTGACCAATTGTGCTGATGCTTTTCTTCCTGCTTATATACCCATTGTTGAAAGACGCAAAGATATGCCCTTTACAGAAGAGAACAAGTATTGGCAGCATCTAGTGCGGGGACGTTATGTGGAATTTATTTTGTCATGCGATCGCGGCATTCGTTTTGGTCTAGCCAGTGGTATGGTGAAGCAGCAAAGTGTGTTCAATTGTATGCCGCCTGCTGCTAGCTGGGAATACGACGACCAACCCGTACCCGGTAGCAAAGAAGCAATGCTTAAAGAAGTATTGAAAAATCCTCGAAATTGGCTATAAATTTGCCGAGCCTGATCCTTATTAGGAACTGATGGAATCCTGAATCGAGAAGACCCAGCATAGTAAATAACATAGTCATTTTTGAGATGAAAAAAACAAAATCGCTGAAGAAAAAAGCCAAAAATGTGTTGAGGAATCGCTCCACTACCTACAACCAACGGCTGTCATTAATGGCGAATGGCTTTAGCTATGACACAACAAAACAACAACAAGGAACAACTAGTGAACTGGAAATAGATATTGCATTATCTTGCCTGAATGCTTGTAAATATGGGCTGATTTGGATAGTTGGACTTTGCTTGTATTCGAGTATTTAGAGACTGAGGATTGGGAGATGAGGGAGATAAAAACAAAGATGTTGGTACTCACCGAAAATATTTCCCCCCTACTCCCTGCCCCTGACAGGTGTAGGTATTTTACAAACGTGCCTGAAATGGAGTTTTTACGTTGGTTAACAACTCAAATTTTAGTTTCTGATTTCCCAACCAAGAACGAAATTTCGTTATTTGAACCACGTTTATCGCTCTGTTTGAGAGTGCCTACTCATACCCAAATAAAAAACCTACACTTGTGAGACTCCCTGCCCCCCTGCTTCTTCCCCCCCTACTCCCTTATTAATTATGAACATGGAAACTGAATTGGTTACGGGTAATCTTCGCATGGAAGACATCATCAATTTAGATGAAGCCAAATCCATGAATTTGTTTAGAAAACGATTTCAAAAATATAAAAAGCTGGTAGAGGAGCTAGGAGAAGCAGCGGCTTTTGAAAAGATGATGGAAAAATATCCTGAACAACAAAAGGCGTTGATGGGTACTTTTATTGATGACAATACTCTAGCTCAAGGTTTTCAGCAAGCTGCTCCCTTGCTAGGTTTGATGGGTTTTGTGATGGATGTAGTCGATGTCTCTCAACAGGGGACAGATGCAGCTTTAGAAATTCAAAGAGTTTGCCCGGTTCTTTCTCTTGCCAAAGAATACGGTTTTGATCATCCCTGTCATCTATTTTGTGAGATGGAACAAGAAGCCACAAGAAGAGCTTTTCCGGGAATTAAAGCGGCGATTTTAAGTAAACAAGCAGAAGGTGATTGTGTTTGTGTATTTAAGTATGAAAGAGCAAGTAACAAAATATTATTAACTAATATACAAGAGCTAAGTTTAAAACATCGCATTTTATCTTTAATGGGATTAGTACCTAACTTGTGTAAAGTTGCTTTCAAGATGATTAGATTACGTTTTTAACTAATAATAAGCATTGATTAATTATGATTTAACTCAATCTCATTCAGTTGCAGGAATAAAGAACATGAGATTGTTTACTGGCATCGCAATGACAAAAGCTCCATTTTTCACGACGAGGTTTAAATCAAATTCTTGAGGACTAAAGTCCTCACTACAAACTTTTTTCGTAGATAAAAAATTAACAATACCAATTTTATGAACAGTATCATTACCGATTTAAAACAAATTATTGCTGGAGAAGTTAGCAATAAAACGACAGATTTAGAGGTGGTTTCTCAAGATTTTGGTGGCATTATTCAAAAACAACCTCAAATTGTAATTCGTCCGCAAAATGCTAATGATGTGGCTCAAGCTATCAAATATGCTGCTAAACAAGGGTTAACTATTTCATCACGGGCCGCAGGACATTCGTTAGGTGGTCAATCTTTGAACCAAGGTGGAATCCTCTTGGATATGCGAAATTTCAATCAAATTCATGAGTTTCGCGCTGATGAACTTTGGTTCCAAGCTGATCCTGGTGTGACTTGGAAACAGATAGTTGATACAGCCATACCTCATGGTGTGATTCCGCCTGTCCTCACCAATAACTTTGAAGTTACCTTAGGGGGAACACTCTCGGCTGCTGGTTTAGGTTTGAGTTCTTTTCGTTACGGTTCTCAAGCTGATAATTGCTTGGGTTTGGAAGTTGTCACTGGAACGGGAGATATTGTTTGGTGTACACCAGAAGAAAATAGTGAACTTTTTTATCACGTTTTGTGTGGTTATGGACAGTTTGGGATTATTACTAAAGTCAAATGTCGTCTGAGAAAATATCGCCCTTATACTCGTAGTTATTTTCTTTGCTATGACGATTTAAATACTCTTTTACATGATGAACGTCGTCTAGCTTCGCAAGGGTATATTGATGGTTTAGTATCTTTATTCTCTCCCTGTTTACAAGGTGTATCTAGGGCGGAAAGTAAAATCAAACCGCTAATACAGTGGTTTTACAGAATGCAAATTACCATAGAAGTTGATTCTGTCAATGATATTAATGATGTGGAATCACTATATGATTTAAATTTTTATCGTCATGTGCATACCGAAGACTTGACTTTTGAACAGTTTATTCAACCCATAGGACAAGTACCTCATCCTGTGGGTACTGCTAATACTTGGATTGATATTTTATTACCTGCTAAACGGGCAAAAGAATTTATTGATCTTGCTCTCCAGTCTATACCTTCTTTTGTTGATTTTAGAACTGTACCAGTAGGTTCATTTTGTCTCAAAGCTGACAATCACAAATTGCCGATGTTTCCTTTACCTGATGATGATTTAATTATCGGCTTGGGTATGTATCCTACTGTGCCTAAATCTCAGATTACACCTGTGTTAGAGCAGTTAAATTTACTGACTGATTTGGGTTTCCAAATGGGTGGGAAAAGATATTTGGCGACTTGGGCGGACTTCGATCTACCAAGATGGCGATCGCAATTCGGTGACTACTGGCCAAAGGTCAATGAAATGAAGCAGAAATACGATCCTCAGCAAATACTCAATCCTGGTTTCTTTAAGTATGAGGCATTGGCTCAGGTTGGTGTCAAGTCTGGCGACTAGAAGTCGCGCGCCAGTTGCTTATGGGGGAGACCCCCAAGACCGCACTGGCTTGGCTACACAAACCAAACCCGCCTACGCGGGTTAAGACCCTTACCAGTAAACCTTATTTGCACCGACCTAGTTACAAAAGGGATTTGAGATGTTGCGAAATTCTGAGGAAATTAAGAAATCGTCTTTGTTTCCAGCTAATTTGCGTTGGTTAGCTGCTTTGGGTGTTACTTGTATGTTGGCCATGGGAACAGGTGTAGTTTATGTAACTCGTCAATCTAATACTACTAATACGAAAAGTCCGGTTATGACTACACCAGTTAATCAACCTGTGATGTCAACCATCAATGCACTAGGAAGATTAGAACCAGCGGGCGAAGTAATTAAAATTTCCGCTCCTACTGATCCTAGTGGTGGTAGTCGTGTTGCTGAACTTTTGGTAAGTGAGGGTAAAGAGGTACGCGCTGGAGAGGTAATTGCTATTTTAGATAATCGCGATCGCCTGCAAGCTAATTTAAAAGAAGCACAGCAAAAAATCCGAGTTGCTCAATCAAAGCTGGCGCAGGTGAAAGCCGGGGCGAAACAAGGTGAAATCTCGGCTAAAGAAGCAACTGTCAGCAATTTGCAAGCACAGTTAGAGGGAGAAATCCAGACTCAAAAAGCCAGCATTGCGCGTTTAGAAGCAGAGTTACAGAATGCAGAGATAGAATTTGGACGTTATGAAAGTCTTTACCAAGCAGGAGCGATCGCAGCTTCAGCGTTAGACGGTCGCAGATTAACTCTAAGAACCGCCCAAGAAGAATTAAATGGAGCGAAAGCCAGTTTAGCCAGAACCCAACGCACAATCACCGCCCAAATTAAAGAAGCCCAAGCCACCCTAGAACAAACAGCAGAAGTGCGCCCTACCGATATAGCCATAGCACAAGCAGAAATAGATAGTGCGATCGCCACGGCTGAAAAAATGCTAGTTGAACTGGAGGTAGCATATATCCGCGCTCCCAAAGCCGGCCAAATTCTGCGAATCCAAGCCCGTCCCGGCGAAACCATCGGCGAAGAAGGAATAGTGGAACTGGGACAAACTGATCAAATGTATGCGATCGCAGAAATTTATGAAAGTGACATTGGCAAAATTCGCCCCGGTCAAACTGCTAGTATTACCAGTCCTAGCAACGCCTTTGAGGGTAATTTAATAGGAAAAGTTGATCAAATAGGTTTAAAAGTAGCCAAAAAAGACGTTTTAGACAGCGACCCCACAGCAGCCACAGACGCCAGAGTAATTGAAGCCAAAATCCGTTTAGATCCAGCCGCCAGTCAACAAGTATCTAAATTTACTAACCTCCAAGTCAACATCGAAATAGATATTTAAATCAGGAAACAGGGGAATAATTTTGACTACTTCCCCATCTCTCTACTCCCCACTCCCTCTAATGTTTAAACCAAAAATTCCCCTAGCTTGGCGACAATTAATGAAGAAACAAGGGCGTTTTATTGTTGCCCTTTGTGGAATTACTTTTGCTGACTTTTTAATGTTAATGCAATTAGGTTTTCAGTCGGCTTTATATGATAGCAATACCCGCTTTCATGAATTGATAACAGCAGATGTAGTATTAATGAGTCGCCAAGGGCAAAATTTAGGATTACTTAGTAGTTTTCCCCGGCGGCGGTTACTTCAAGCTGCCAATTTATCTGAAGTTGAGTCAGTTAATCCCTTGTATATTCGCATAGGAGTTTGGAAAAGTCCCCAAACCAAATTAGATGAATCAATTTTGGTCATTGGCTTTAATCCCGAAAACCCTGTATTTAATTTACCAGAAGTTAATCAAAAGTTAGACCAGATTAAATATCCCAACACATTGTTATTTGACCGCAACTCTAGTGGTAAATATGAACAGGCGATCGCCCAAATTTCTCAAGGTCAATCTGTCTCTACAGAACTGCAAGGACGTAAAGTGAAAATTGGTGGTTTGTATGAAGTTGGGGCATCTTTTGTTGCTAATGGTAGTGTCATCACCAGTGACCAAAATTACTTGCGAATTTTCTCTGCACAGCAACCAGGTCAAGTCAATCTGGGTTTAATTAACCTCAAACCAGGTAGCGATGCTGATGTAGTGGCCAAAGCATTGCAGTCTTACCTTACCGATGATGTGAAAGTTTTTACTCGGCAGGAATTTATTGATTTTGAAAAGAAATATTGGCAGGAAAATGGCGCCATTGGTTTTATCTTTTCCTTGGGTGTCACCATTGGCTTTCTAGTTGGTGTAATTATTGTTTATCAAATTATATACAGTGATGTCATGGATCACTTGCCGGAATATGCCACCCTCAAAGCAATGGGTTATCGCAATGCTTACTTATTATTTGTAGTGTTGCAAGAGGCTTTGATTTTAGCGGTATGTGGTTTTATTCCTGGTGGATTTGTTTCGTTTTTTATGTACGGATTTACCAGAAATGTTACCAAATTACCCTTATTTATGACTCCTGACCGGATAATTTTAGTTCTAATTTTGACAATGATCATGTGTTTGATATCTGGTGCGATCGCTATGCGAAAACTAAACTCAGCTGACCCAGCCGATATTTTTTAATTTGAGCAATTGAGACTTTTAATTTCTGATTTTTGGTATTAAGTATCAACATTAAACTTTCTCATAGTATTTTGGCTGATTTTATGACAATAATCGAACCAAATAATTATGTTAATTATACGTAATAACAACCAGTGACTTTTATTACGAAAATAATTAATTTATGGGAAAATTTTGGATACATCCTAAAGGAAGATGAACTGTAAAATGAGTGTGTTTAAATTAATTTAGTACGTTGTTAAGCACAGCAATTATTTAGGTTTGGTTCACAGCCAAACCTTTTTTCTATATTATCCAGTATTTTATTATCAGTAGTTAAGATATTTGCACACATCCTTTAGGAGGATGAACTAAAGTAATAGAAGTTTTAAATTAATATTGGTGTAGTAAATGCTTGGTATACATAATGGCTTGGTTTAACCAAGCCTTTTCTCATGCAAAATTGTCGATTAACTAATTATTTGTGGTCGTTCACAGATTGTTGTCGCTATTAACTAATTATTTGTGGTCGTTCACAGATTGTTGTCGCTATTAACTAAGTAAGTGTTGCTTTAACAGAGCGTTGTCATTTGACCACCTTTGTCATTGCGACCGTAGGGAAGCAATCTCAAAGCCTTGATTTTCGTAGCGAGTACGTAAGTCCTATAGTATTGGTCTTGACTACGACAAACACCGTAGCCCACAGGTTAAAACCTGGGGCTATATCAACTCATTAAGGCTTAATAAGGCCACTTCCAATCACGAATTTCCGGCATATCTTCACCGTATTCTTCAATGTAGTGCTTGTGTTCAATTAACTTATCTTCTATCATCTGTTTGACATAAGCTGCTGTGTATCCTAGTTTCGGCACACGGTCAATTACGTCCATCACCAGATGAAAACGATCTAGATCGTTAAGCACAACCATATCAAAGGGAGTGGTAGTAGTACCTTCTTCCTTATAGCCACGCACGTGCAAGTTCTTGTGGTTGGTATGGCGATAAGTCAGACGATGAATTAACCAGGGATAGCCATGAAAAGCAAAGATAATCGGTTTATCGGTGGTAAAAATTGTGTCAAAATCTTTATTGCTTAAACCGTGGGGATGCTCACTTTGTGGCTGTAGTTTCATTAAATTCACTACGTTGACTACCCGCACCTTTAAGTCTGGGAAGTGCTGACGCAAAATATCAACAGCTGCCAAGGTTTCTAAAGTGGGAACATCCCCAGCACAAGCCATGACTACATCTGGTTCACTACCTTTATCATTGCTAGCCCATTCCCAAATGCCGATACCTTTAGTACAGTGCTTAATGGCGGCATCCATATCTAAAAATTGCAATGATGGTTGCTTCCCAGCGACTATGACATTGACATAGTGACGACTTCTCAAACAATGGTCTGTCACCGACAGCAAAGTATTGGCATCGGGGGGCAGATATACCCGAATAATCTCGGCTTTTTTGTTAAGTACATGGTCGATAAAACCAGGGTCTTGGTGAGAAAAACCGTTGTGGTCTTGTCGCCACACATGGGAAGTTAATAAGTAGTTGAGGGAAGCAATAGGTCGCCGCCAAGGGATATCATTGGTAGTTTTCAACCATTTGGCGTGTTGGTTAAACATTGAGTCAATGATGTGGATGAATGCCTCATAACAAGAGAAAAATCCGTGACGACCTGTTAGTAGGTAGCCTTCTAACCATCCTTGACAATTTGTTTCACTGAGAACTTCCATCACCCGACCATTAGCAGATAAATGCTCATCTTCTGGGAGAATTTCGGCTACCCAAGTCCGGTCTGTAACTTCTAGTACAGCATCTAGGCGATTTGAAGCGGTTTCGTCAGGGCCAAAGATGCGGAAGTTGCGATATTCTTCGTTGAGTTTCATCACATCCCGCAAGAATTTTCCCGTGACTCTAGTAGCTTCGGCATAGCCTTTACCTGGTTGACTGACATCAACAGCATAGTCCTGGAAATTGGGCATCTTCAGGTCACGTAGCAAAAGACCGCCGTTAGCATGAAGATTATCACCCATGCGCCGATGTCCTACGGGGGCGAGTTCTGCTAATTCGGGAATCAGTTTGCCATGTTCATCGAAGAGTTCTTCGGGTTTGTAACTCTTCATCCAGTTTTCTAGCAACTTCAAATGTTCTGGATTACCGACTACATTCCCAAAAGGAACTTGGTGCGATCGCCAGTAACCTTCGGTTTTTTTGCCATCTACTTCCTTCGGCCCTGTCCAACCTTTGGGGGTTCTGAGGATAATCATGGGCCATTGGGGACGCTTTTTAAAACCGTGTACCCTGGCTTCTCTTTGGATGTTTTGAATTTCTGCGATCGCAATGTCTAAAGTTGCGGCCATTTGTTGGTGAACATCTGCGGGTTCGGCACCTTCGACAAAGTAAGGTTTGTAACCATAACCTAAAAATAGATTTTCCAATTCTTCATAACTCAACCTTGCCAGTAAGGTGGGGTTAGCAATTTTATACCCGTTCAGGTGCAAAATGGGGAGGACTGCACCGTCATGGACAGGATTGAGAAACTTGTTGGAATGCCAGCTTGTTGCTAAAGCCCCTGTTTCTGCTTCGCCGTCACCCACTACAGCCGCCACAATCAAGTCAGGGTTATCAAAAGCTGCACCATAGGCATGGACAAGAGCATAACCCAGTTCACCACCTTCATGAATTGAACCGGGAGTTTCTGGGGCTACATGGCTAGGAATACCACCAGGAAAGGAAAACTGTTTGAAGAGTTTCTGCATTCCCTCAGCATCTTGGGAAATATTGGGGTAATACTTGCTGTATGTACCTTCCAAGTAGGTATTGGCTACTAGTCCTGGGCCACCATGACCAGGGCCAGCAATGTAGATGGCGTTGAGGTCGTACTTTTTGATGACTCGGTTGAAATGAACATAAATGAAGTTCAGCCCAGGTGTGGTTCCCCAGTGACCAAGGAGTCGGGGTTTGACGTGTTCCTGTTTTAAGGGTTCTCGCAGTAGGGGATTATCTAATAAATATATTTGCCCCACTGAAAGATAGTTAGCTGCACGCCAGTAAGCGTTGATTTTATGCAGTTCTCCGTCTGTTAACGGCTTGGTTTGTGGAGTACTTACTAAAGTCATATCCAACCCTACAAAAGTATTTTTACAAATTCGCCAGTATGCCAGTTTAGTTGTCTGTGGTCATCAGTCCATCTTACCCACGACAAAGTTTTCCAGGTTGTTACTGGAAGATTAGGCAACATTCTTCATGATTACGGTTAATCAATTGCCAATAAATAATTGCACAATGCCCATAATGTCTCCATGAAAGACTAACAAATTTAGTATCCCATTGAAAAATTTTTAAAATTGATTTTAAGCTTAATTTAATATTTGTTTTCAAAGAATAGAGGATTATCTGGTGTCAGCTTAATAATCTCTAATAGGTGCTAATTATAAATAGTTCTTTTGGTAGAGGCGGATTAGAAGATAAAAATATTTATTTATCTAATTTATATTTTATTATCGATCTGTCTGCTCACAGAGTATTCCTGCAAGGGCTTTGTAAAGTTGCAGACCAAACTTTGTGTGATTAATTATGTACAACTGCTTATTATAAATATTTAGGCGATCGCCAGTTAATTAAAGCTAGCCTAGAGATGAAATTTCTTAGATAAACACTATAGAGAAAATGCCAGATTCAGCATTTACTATCTTTATGATCTTCGGCTTTATTTGGATACTCATGGGAGTTGCTGCGGTAATTGCTCTTGTGAAGTCGGAAGGTCAAGCAATTCGCTTTGACAAATCAGCACTAATTGTATTTATCCCCATTATTGTCCCCATTGTGATTGTTCTGTTATATCAGGTTTTCAGACCATTTTTCCCCTAAAATCAAAACCTTATTCTGAAACAAACGATTGCGCGGAGCGCAGTGCCGGAGGCGATCGCACTTCGTCCACTGATAAACTTAATGCTTGGGCAATTTGTTCTACACTCAATCCCATTTGCAATAATTGAGGTACAGCATTTCTTCTGGCTTGTTCTGCTTGTTCAGCCCGTTGGTGTTCTTGTTCAGCCCGTTGGCGTTCTTGTTCTAAGCGTTGGGAAATCTCTGCATAACTTAAAAAACGTTCACCATCTGGACGATAAAGCTGCAACCCAGTCTCTGATGGTACGAAACGAATTTGTGATCTCGGACTTACCCAATCTGCCATTTGAGGGATGACATCTAAACCATCTTCACCACGCAGCCAACCCTGGAGATTATTGCTATCAGGATCATAAATGTAATACTCCTCTACACCATAGCGGTCATAGAAAAGTAGTTTCTTCTCCATCTCTACTTTTGTGTTGCTAGGAGAGAGAATCTCAAAGACTACTTGCGGTGCAATTTTACCTTCTTTCCATTGTAGATAAGATAAGCGATCGCCTTTCGGTCTGCCTATAACTACCATCACATCCGGGGCGTTGACAATGTTATTACGCCCTTCTACTGGATACCAAAATAAATCGCCAGCCACAAATACGTTTGGGTCATCAGCAAATAGCCAATCGAGATTTTGTTTAATTTCGACAATCCAGCGAAACTGAATCGTGTTATTCGCCACTGGTTTTCCGTCACTATCTGGATAAATGACCTCTGGTTGAGTCTGCGGTGGGATTTGCGATATCATAGCTTTGCCCTCAGCAGGATGTGGAATAGGGATGTTTTTAAGGTAGCAGAGAACTGCGGATATCTGAATAATTCACTGCCAATACTTGATTATTTAATTTTTGCCCAAAAACGGATAAATCCATAGGAATCGCTTGGTGTACCAGGACTTGTAGCGGGAGGTACATCCCCTAAGTTGACGACTACAACACCGCTATGATTAACGCCGCCACAGTCAATATTTGGGTAAACGGTTGTAGGTTCTACACCTGGAGGAAAATATTGACCACCATCACCATCTGCAATATTGGTCAGAGGTATGTTATCGCCGTTGTAACTTAGTAAAATGCCTTTATCTGCACCTAGTAAACCATTATTAAAGGCTGTGGGAATAAAAGTGGTATTTTGGGGCAGGCGATCGCACATTAATACATTAGGTGCAGTACTATCTCCTGTAGACAGGAAATAGATAGTATATTCTAGTTCGTCTTCTGGTAGCACCGTACCACCATTTAACCTACCTTGTAAATAATTAGCAAACCAATTGGGGTGATTATCATCTGCATCATGAGGCGCAGGGACATAATGGGGAGAGTTGATATCATTTACCCCATCAATGAGGTCAGTGTATCTGGTGGAATTAAGTGCTGTGATGCGCTTGACTAAAATAATATTGGGATTACTAGCTACAGGTTGGTTAAACCCGAAGTTTTGATTGGTGACAGGAGTACCAGAAAGATTCACAGCCAAGTTGTTTGCTGTAGTTAAGGTATGTCCATTAGGAATATCTGGGTCATTGGTATCTACTTGAATTGTATAATTACCGTTAGGAATACCTGTAAATAAGTATTCACCGTTACTACCTGTATTAGCAGTGGCGATCACAGTATTACTAGCATTAATTAATCTGACGCTGATATTAGCAGGTAAAGTTGGCTCACCATTATTGAAATTACTATCATTATTTTCGTCTTTGTAAAGATTACCAGAGATTGTAGTCAGACCATCAAGCATAAATATACCCCCTCCCGCCATCAAATCTAATCCTCCTGCTCCAGAAGCACCAGAGGTAGTGAGGGGAAAGTCAGTTAGATTAATTAAATCGTTGCTATCCGTAATATCACTAGGAAAAAGAGCATAACCATAGATTTTTTCACCCGGAGTCATGTCAAGAGACGATATAGAAATATAAATACCAGATATTGATTGTGAGGGAACTGTATGTGATGGTCTAAATACTGGTTCAAGTTCTTCTCGACGCATGACTGCGCTAGTAATACTAGTTCCACTATTACCCCAGGTATTTGCAGGAACGTTCTTTAAGGGGCCAAATTTACTAGGATTACCATTTGCATCTAGTTCTGTTATGGCGGCTATTTTGAACGGGTCATTCCCCCCACGTTCTAAAATCAAAAAACCAATATTTCCAAGAGACGCATTTGGTACAGCTAAACCTGCGGAAATAATATAATCAATGCGCTCAATATTATTACTAGCGGTACTAGCATCATTAGAAAAAGCATTGTCAATACCTCTATTAATGATAGTACTGAGCATAGCTTCAGCCATTGTGTTTGTATAAGAAGAACGCATTTGAGTATTATTAACTGACGGAAAGAAAACAAGTTGTCTTTCTCCAGTTGTATTAGCATTATTAATACGGCGAAACTCTACACTGTCAGCTAAATTTATTAAAGTGTAGTTCTGGGTTCCGACTTGAAAACCTGATAATACTAAGTCATTAGTTGCACCTACCCCAAATTGTAAATCGATATTGCTACCACAACCTCCAGGATAATTGCCAGTACTACATGGATTACCTACCTGAGTACTATAAGTACTAAATGTTCCTGTTTGGTATGTAGCAGTCACGCCAGTTATCCCCACTTGAGCCGCAACTGGACTCGCTGTTACCATTGCGATCGCTCCTGCTATCCCTAGATGCCAGCCAAGAGGAAAACACTGATTAATTGGGATTAATTTTTTAAATAAAAAGTTCATTTTTTGGTTCCGTTAATTATATTTAGATAATTCATATTTTGCTAAGTTCTAATCTTCTCAATAACTAAGTTTTTATGGTTCAATCTGTAAGTCACTATCTTGTTTTGTTAAAATAATTTCCACACCACGAATATCCAAGAAAATAACTTCAACACGACGATTGTAAGCATGTTCAAGTCTATCTCTTCCAGGGGTTTTTAGTTGTCTCTCACCAAAAGAACGAATCGTCATTCTTTCTGGTGCAATCCCTTTTTTTAGCAGGTAATTTCTAGTGTTGTTAGCACGTCGTAATCCTAAAGCTTGGTTGTAAGCATCACTGGCGCGAGAATCTGTATGTCCCTGTAATTCAATGATGATAGTAGGATGCTGTTGCATGACAGCAGCGATTTGATTGAGAATTTCGCCACTCCGGGGACTAATCAAGTCTTTATCTAGGGCGAAGTGAATGTTATTAGGTACTTGTAAACGAATTGGTTGCAGTTCGGGTATGGATTCGGGTATAGGTTCAGGTTTAGGTGCTGGTGGTTGATGACGGGTGAGACAATGGGGAACAGAAGATGGGGAAATAGAAGATGAATTAGCAATCCGGACATTTTCTGCTGGTTCCGAGGTTCCATATTCAGGAAGAGTAGCGATCGCACTGATCATTTCTCCCAGTTGTGAATGATCCAAGGTGACACCAAATCGTCCTTGTTCATTGGCTGTGACGGTAGTAATCACTTGATTTAATGCGCCATCATGACCCACATTGTAAATTTGCACTTGCGAATGAGGATCAGCAACCCCATCGAGATTGACTTGATTATTAATACTGACAAATTCCCTAGCCAGAAATTCTGGTGCGTTAATTGCGGCGTTACCTGTATCTAAACGGCGATTTTTAGAGTTGCGTTGTGGATTTTTGCCGTCACCTCTTTGCCAATCTTGCACAGCAACATGACCATTGGTAATTAAATCAATGCTGAGTTCTTCTAAGTTAGCAAAACTGTTATTTGTAATGACGTTACGAATCGATGCACCATGATGGAAAGAACCGCCAACAGGAAAAGCCGTCACCACAACACCGGGGCCAGTTTGATGACTAATTAAGTTATTGATTATTTGATGGTCACTTCCCATTACATAAACACCAGCACGGCGAAGACGACGACCATTAAATTTGATTTGATTGTCGTGAATTTGCACTTTACCCTCTGGATTAAACATAAATATGCCGCTACCATCATTAGCACAAAGTAAATTAGAACGAATTACAGATTGATCAATTTTTCCTTCTAAACGAATGGCGTCGGGCATTCCTGCTAAACCGTTGCCCATAATAATATTGTCTATAATCTGCATTTTTTCAGCATTAACCCCGGTAATAATACCGCTACCATCGTGATAAGCAATGCGATTATTTTTAATAGTTGTATTTAAGCCATTGAATACATACACCCCAAAAGCAGATGTAGTTTGAGGCATACTTTCATCAGGGGGAATACCCAACCAATTATTTTCAATGATGACGTTTTTAGGTGGTTGGGTGTGATGAAATTGGTCTTTTGCGGCAATAAAAATATCAGCAGCAGGTGTACTGGCGGTTTCTCGGTGCTGGGAGGTGAAACCGAAAAGACTTAAACCGCGAATGGTAATATTATCGGCAAAAATTGATAAGCCCCGATATATTTCTTGTTGAGGTGCTGGAGTAATTACGACAATTGGTATGGGAACAGGAAAATTGACTGTGGGTGATTTACTAAGGTCATAATTTGGTTGAGTGGTGCCATCGATTGTTAAACCAGGTGTAGTTAAATTAGGCAGAATTTCTTTTAATTCAATAGTTGTTTGTAATGGAGGAAGATTAAATTCAATGCGGGAGCATGGTTGATTGCATTGTAGGATTTCTATTTGAGATTTTTCTGCATCACTCAGATTTTCTATTGATAATGTGCCGTTGACTAGATGAATTGCTTCTCGTAATGTCAGGAAATTATCTGTTTGTATTGTGTCTTGGTTGCTGTTGACAATTATGCGTAAATTGGTAAGGGGTGATTGAGCGTGAGTTATATCTGGAAATGCTAGTAGTATGAATAATAAAATGATTTTTGTCTCACGCAGAGGCGCAGTGAGCAGTCCGTTGGGCGGCTTTGCCGACTTGAAGGAACTGCGAACCCGAAGGGAGACGCAAAGAATAAAAGTTTTAAAAGACCTCATTCCTCTGAGTATTCTGTGTCTCTGTGGTTCGTTTAATTTCTTAAACCCTAAATGCTGATTTTTCATTATCTCCTCCTCAACCGTTCGACCAAACTTTTCACCACCGACTCTTGTTGCTGCGGTGTACCGATATTTTGTAACCCAAAACCGCTAAATAACTCATTCAACTTCAAAGTCAAACCCAAATAAGGCCCACCCGCAGAACGCGTTCCTGAAAAATCTCGGTCATCAACCTTACCAAAAGCATACCCAGCTGCTACCCGCAAATTAGGTGTCAGATAGTAACCAGTTTCCACAACAAAACCTGTTTCTGTATAGTTGGATTGATGAGTAACGCGTGCCTCTCCCACTAAATCCATGCTGTAGCCTAAACGATAGGTAGCGCGCAATTGTCCTAAATTAACCGTACTTGTCCCTACTAAATCGTTAGCTAAATTAGAAGTGCTGTTACGTAAGGCATACTTACCATAAAATTCCCATTGCCAATTGGGTGCATAAATAGCCTCAGCCGCAAAGGTATGATCTTGAGAACCTGTACCACTACCTAAAAAGATAGTCTCAGGAATGATTGCCGGGTTTTTACGGTATTCATAACGCAATAAAGCATTAAATTTATCATTGCTGGGGTCGCGGTAAGCTAAACCTACCCTTAAATGAGCAGTATCTCCTAATCCTGTTAATTTTTGGTTGGCGGAATTAGCTTGTTGATAACGCAATAAAGCTGTGAGCGATGGCGAAATTTTACCTGTAGCCCCTGCGGAAATTACTGAATTACTGCCACTACTAGAACTGCGATGTTCAAACCTAGCACTAGCTTTAAAATTCGGATTATCTGTATATTCCAATCCCACGCTGTAACTATCGCCACCTTGAACCCCAAGGGCTGCTGCACTTTGACCAATGGCGAAGGGTTGAACAAATTGTTGACCTGCACCGGTACGTCCGATGAAGTTACCAAATACATGTTCGTAAGCTAAATTTAGCCGTAATCCAGGGGCAATTGTCCAACGATTATTTAAACCGATGGCACCTTGGGTAGTAATTTCGTTAGCACCTCCTAAAATTGAGTAACGTCCGGTAATGCTGGTATCTGTACCTAGTTTGTGTTCGCCGTTGACACTCAAACTCGTAATGGAGTTACCGGCAAATTGACCACGACTATAAAACTGTTGCGCCAGACTAATATTAATTCCTGGTATGGCTGCCCAATTTAAACCTAAAATAGTCCGGTCTGGATATACGGTGTCTGTTTGATTGGATAAAGTGAGTTCGTTTTGGGCGATAAAAGTCAGGTTTTGTACCACAGGAAGTGTGAGCCGCGAACGCAGTTGATCTGATTTACTAGTTAAAGGGTTGGTAGGAATCCGGTCTTCTCGATTCCGATGAATCCAATCCACATCGAAACTCGCACTACCAATTTTTTGCTGAATCCCAGCGGAAATTGTCGTCAGGGAATTATCAACTTGACTCCCAGGAACTGCTGTAGAACGTGGTGCCAATAATTCTTCAAAGGTGTCTAAAGGTTGGGGCGCAATGCCAAAGTTATCTTCATGGTCGTATTGCACTCTCAAATTAGTTCTAGAAGTTAATTTACCTGTGAGTTGTGCGCCATAACGCGTTTGTCCAGGCACAAAACTAATGGTGGCATTATTGGCAAAACCTGTATCGGCAAAGCGATAATAAGCACGACCTTGTAAATTATTAAAAATCTGTCCTTGGGCTTCTAAACGGTAAGCTTGACCACTTACTAATCCCATTAAATCAGAATCATTACTAGAACGGGCGTATTCTCCGATTAACTTACCCTGTGAACCTAGGGAAATCATGGCATCTGCGCCATACAATTCAAAGCCACGCACCCCTTGATTTTCTCGGATGTAGGTTGCAGCTACCCAACTTTCTTGGTTGAGGACACGAGACAAGTTGTATTGCAAACGTCCTGCATAAATATTGTTATTAGACTCTTGACTCTCATATTGATAACTCGCCACAATCCGACGCACTAAGACTTCGCCGGTATTACTGATATCTGTCCGGAGGATAGGTTCACGAAATAAAATTGTGCCGCGATCATAATCTATTTCATAGTCTGGGCCGCGGTTGAGTTGTTGACGTTCTAATACAGTACCGGGACGATTGAGTTCTTCTAATTCCAGAAAGACATTTTCACTACCGGGAATTAATAGCCGCCGAGATAAGAAGTAAAAACCGCTAGTCCCATCAGGTGCGATCGCATCTCGTTGAAAGCCTTGGACATTATTACCGTAAAAACCCGTAAATTGTAAGTTACCTAAGTTGTAGTTAGTTTTAAAACCATGAATTTGTCGGGTAATTGCCGTATATTGCTGTGACTGACGAGCAAACTCTTCGGTGTTGTAGTCCCCCCACATAGCATAATCAGGGGTGCTTCCGGGGATGTTGCTCGAACGCTCAAACCGCAGGTATAAGCTGTCAGTGGAAGGAGTCAAGACATCGATTGTCGAACTATCACCGTAAACAGGATAATTTTGCTCACTAAATTGATAATTGCGAAATAAGCGCGACTCACAATTACAGTCTTCGTTGAGATTGCGTTGACTATCATAAGCACCAGTAAACAACCAATCGCCCACTTTCCCAGTCGCAAATACCGCCGAACGCACATCTAATTGACTACTATTATTGCCATCTGGCGGCAGAAAATCTCGAAATCTGCTGTAAAAATTAGTACCTCTTGCTCCCAAACGCACATCTACTACCCCAGTCACTAAACTCGGACGCAAAGCCGTTTCTACTGGCAACTGGGTAAAGGCTTCTAAATTGTTAGATATAGCCCGAATCCGGACAGTTTGTGCTTGTAAAGGCGATCGCAATTGCGCTGTAAATTGTCCTCCCTTGGCCTCAACTTGAAATCCCGGTTGATCAGGATGGAGATCTACACCGACAAACTCACCAGCCGTAGGTATCAGAGTTACAACAGCATCACGATTGGAGCGATTACCATTTTCATCAATCAATTGACCATTGATTGTCGCTAGAGAACGTCCATCAGCCGGAATCCGCGCTTCTACAGTTGCTAATGTGAGTTGCTGAGGCGCTCCCCTAACTGTTAATTGGACTGTTACAGGGGGTGTTGTGGCATCAACTATTTGAGCAGAAATCGTATTAGTTCCTTCTTTTAACGGGACACCATACCATGTCTGCGTTATCAAGTTATTACTCTCGTCGGTTTCCGTTCTGCCAATTAAAGTGGCATCAACCAACATATTGTTAACACGCAATTCGATTTGACTACCTACTGGAAATTGCAGCATTACCGTAGTTGCTGGCACATCGGCAACCATATCCGCCGTAGGAGTCAGAATATTAACCGTAGGAGTAGCGTCTTCCTGTAGTTGTGCTAGTTGGCGTAAACCCTTGGGTAATTGAATATCCGGCGCTGGCTGAAAAGGCGTAATTTCGTTAGGAGAGTTAGAAGAATCTGGTTGATGCTCGTCTGTTACTTTTGCTACTTGACCCAAATCTTGCAGCAACTGAGAGTCAACAGTTGGTTCTATATCTTCCCCTACTATTTGTAGTTCTGGAAACTGTTCCAATTCCCCAGTTCCCAGTTCCCCAGTCCCTAGCACTGCACTGAGATGCCCTGAGCTTGTCGAAGGGAGCGCAGTCGTTCTACGAAGTCGTTCCCGCAGGGTAATGTCCTCACTCCCTTCCACAGCATGAGCGATCGCCGGATACAATACCATGCTCATAGTTCCGGCCATGACTGCTATTAACTTCAGATTATTGGTGTAGTACATGGCTTTCATTGGTTAACTCGCTCCTGAAATGTGGGAGTAACGGCGAAGTTCATCCGCACCAAACCACCGGGTTCTAAACGAACTAAGCGAGATTGGCTATTGCGTTCGCGGAATTTTTGATTGGGAGCTAGGGTGTAACCAGGGAGGCTACTCAGGTCTAAAACTCCTGTATGACTACCGGGTAAGACATTAGCAACGGAGAATAAGCCATTGATATCAGTAGTAATACGGTTACCATTTTGAAAAATGATTACTGAATTAGGAACACCAGGTTCACCCGACTGTTGTTCACCATCAAAATTTTTATCGACAAACACCCGACCAATGATGGTGCCGCAATCCGAGGTAATTCCTGGGCGAATTTTTAAATGATGGGTAACTGGGCCATCTTTGGTACTAAAACCGTTATCAGCTCGTTGGGCATTAACGATCGCACTATTACGACCAGTACCCCGCACAGCATCGGGGGTTAATTGCACAGCGTAGGCAATATTTAACACCTGACCGATGGGAATGGTGGTTTCGGAATTGAATGTGATTGTCGAACCGTTGTGAGAGGCAGTAATCTCAATTGGTTGACCACCTACTTCTCCTCTAACTGATTCTGGTAAAAACCGGAATCCTAAAGGTAAGTTGTCAGTCACAATTAAATTGTTCAAACCTGCATCACCTTGATTGCGAATTGTCAGCCGATAAATCGCTGTATCTCCTGGTTCAGATGTAGCGCGATCGCCTGTTTTGACAATCTGCACTTGATTGGGTTGACACATCCCCGTAGTGAAGCGAAAAGCTAATAAATCCAGTCCTACTAATTCGGCGTTGGGAACAAACGTAATTGTGTCTGTAAAACTCGTACCACCGGTAGTAGTAATTGGCTCTCCATCTAAAGAAGTTGCTACATAGCGAATAACACTGTTATTGATGCCTCCAGTACTTGTTAAGAGTTCAATTTTGATGCGGCGTTGTTGATAAATAGAATTAGCAGGAGGATTAACGACAAAAATGTAGATTTTACCCGGATCAGTTTGACCTTCATTAGGATCTAATAAAAAGTTATAAGTACCACGGGGTTCTTGATTAGTTAAAAAATACGGATTAACATTTTCAGTATTTGGCGCTAATCCAGCGGGAATATTATTATCAGGAATATCTGGCAATTCTGTACGAGTTAAGGTGAGTAAGTTACCTAATTCTGTACCAGTCGGGTCGTTGGGATTTGGCTCATATATACCAACAGAAAACCCTGTATAGTCAGGCAAGGGTTGACCACCACAACCTAAAATTCTGCCAAATGGGTCAACTAAGGGGTTGCTAATAGCATTTATTTGAACAGAGCTTCCTTGAAATTGTAGATTATTACTAGGGTCTGTATATCTATATCTAGCTTGATTATTAATAGCTGGACGCGATACCAAATTGCCTGCTTCTTGCGCTGTTACATGGATAGAAAAAAACAATATCATTCCTAGCAAAAAAGTTACAGTCAGACTCTGGAACCATCTACTATAAAAAGATTTTTTTTGTCGCTTTGGTAAACGAATCACTCACTATTTCTCCTTTAAGAGAGGCACCAAAATGTAATACCCTTTTAACGTCAGTTCGATGAACCTCTCCCCAACCCCTCTCTGACGCGGAGAGGGGCAGATATATTTCGCCTTTTCAACGAAAAATAGACATTTCAAAGCCGCTAACACCACTTGCTACAAGTCGGCGTTTAGCCGCCCTTACAAGGGAGAGGAATGGAAGCGGAGTTTTTTAGATCCGTCGAACTCACGTCCTTTTAATTGTTTTTGCTATTTGTATGACAGTTGCTAAATCAGGGAACTTGCTTAATGCACTGCCTTATCTTTGCGGTTTGTTCTTCTCAGCGTCTTAAAACTAAGGTGATGAACTACTCGTAGAGACTTAGCCGGACTAAATCCCTCCAAGAATTTGCGATTCATACTAAGTTGCGTTCAAATATAATATTCCTACTCCCTATTCCCTACTCCCAGCCCAAATGCAACTCGGTATCATTACCGCACTTGCACTTGATAATTGGCTTTGACTATAGACTTGGCATCTACCGTAGGGACATGCAAACGGATATGGGTGTAAACATTAGCTGGTGCTGGACGAGTTTCCACATTGCCATTAGGTAAAGTAACTTTCACCGTGGGATTTTCCACAAAACTGCGTCCATTATCAATGCTGTAAGTAATTTTGCTATTTTTATTCCCATCAACATTTGCAGACTTCAGCACGTACACCATACCTTTGGGAATCGGCTGATTGAGAGTCAGATTTTTGACTGGGCGATCGCTTGTATTTTCGCCATTTAAGGTATAACGCAGCACATCACCTGGCTGCACTTGGACTTTACCTTGTAAGGGTTGCCATTTCTTGACTTGCTTACCTTGTTGGTCTTGAGAAATGACTTGTTTTTCCGCATCTAAACGTAACTGTACTTGTCCTTTTTGAGCATTTTGGGCGATCGCCACTCCAGAATCCCATATGGGGATTTGCCCGATAAATGGTACTGTAGCAATTAAGGCGATCGCACCTATACCAATAATTGAAATCCGCTTCATCTTCATCACCTCAAACAATGTTGTCAATGGATGTAGAGACATAGCATGACTAAACCTCTACACACCAATACTTGTTCAACGAAGAACAACAAAACTTTCCCGTCTATTGTTCCCCGTTGAGTCTTAATTCACTCGACGACGGAAAATAAATGTCCTTTCTTGACCAGGTTCAACATTACCTGTAACAGTATTGATATACTTAGTCACATCAGTATTTACCGTTGTCCCTGTTTGGTCGATACTAGGATTAGTCGCTGGATTACCATTGAAGAATTGAATTGTGGCAGCACCAGAATCTTGAGCTGAACCGACGATATTACTCGTATCAATTTGACCGTTAGCATCGTTGTCTAAAGCCCAGTTATTACCATTGCTAACACCGTCTTCTGTAATCACTACATTGTTAGCTCGTAAAATCACATTACCCGTACCAGATTGAGCTTCGGAAATATTGCTATATCTAATCCGGTACTCAATAATATTTCCTGGTGCTGGTTTCTTGGGATCACTACTAAAGGTGCCATCACTACCTTGTACAGCCGGGCCAGTTCCTGCTAGAATCCGTGACTCTTTCACTAATTTCAAGTACCCAGTATATACACGGTTGATGGTGATGTTTTGAGGTTCTGTTCCTTGTAAACCAGGATTACCATCATCAATAAAGGCAGTAATTGGTACTGGGAAGCCGCGGTTAATATCAGTAGATAAAGGTGTACCATCTGGTAAATTCACTTCCACACCGTAGTTAACACTTGTATCTGGTGCAACGTTAGGAATGGTGATGTATTCTGCAATCGTATTAATTACAGATTGATCGCCTGTGGTATTGGGGTTACCGTCAGCATCAAACAAGAATTCAGTACCATCCCATACATAAGATTTGGATTCAGAACCAGAGGTAATGGTAACTACTGTATTTACAGGTAAATGGGTACTATCTGCTGGGGGTGTGGGTACTAAAGAAATGCTATTGGGATCAGTCCCACTATTTTGTACCGTGTTAGTGAAGGCTACAGATGACGGGTCAAGTGTATCGCCTGGTTGTTTATCGGTGGGTACCAACGTTGACTTGTTAGTGAAGTCATCATTGTTATCATTAGGGCCAACTGCGGCTGGTTGACCTTGTGGGCCATTCAGAACTTCGGCTGCATCAGGAGTTCTAATCACAAAGGTGTTTGCTTCACCACCAAGGCCACTACCACTGTTGTTGTTACCAGTATCAATTCCAGTATTAGCTAAGTCAGCTGGGTCATTAATATAACCATCAGAGATGTCTGGACTTGTGTCAGGAACACCATCGCCATTGGTATCGGTTGAACCTGGGGGAATACTACCATCATCGTTATAGTTACTGGGGTTTTGGTCTCCAGATTCGTCATAGACGATAACACCAGGAATACCTGAGGTTTGACCAAATAATTGGGCAATGTTATTCACCGTTAATGGTGAACTCACACCAGTTCTCACTTTTACCTGTACTGTGAATCCATTTACCGTCTGTCCAGGAGAAACAGCTGTGACAGTACTGGGATTATTAACAAAACCAATCCGGGTGACAGTACTTAAATTAGCAGGAGCAGTTGTAGTCCAAGCAGCTTGATTGGCATTAATAGTTACAGAAGTAGTTGTATAAACAACTTGCCAACCAGGAGGGGGTGTTGGTGCTATTACTAGTTCAGTCTCTAGGGGAATAGCATCAGATACTAAGATCCGAGATTGGGTAGAACTATCGAGGTTGATGTCTGTCCCCACTAACGGTGCTGGGGTGATGTTATTTCCTGTGGGGTCATTCAATTCCACCCGTAAACTCAAACCGTAGGTCAATCTGTCATCATCAATGGCTGGAGTTCCCCCATTTTCATAACCAGTCCGTGTCTTCAGGACTGTAGCCAAAGCATAAGTTTTTAGCGACTGATTGACAGTGATTTGCTGGGTAGCACTAGCTTCACGGACACCATTCACTGGTGCGCCATCTACTTCATCAACAACACCACTAGCATCAAGGTTATCTACAGTGTAAACGTCACCACCATTCGGGTCTCGCAGTTGGTTTTGAGCATTACCTGGTGTATCACCCAAGATGACAGTAATCACATCGTTCGCCTGAGCGCCTGGTTGTACAACCACAGGTACCCTGACTAACACAGAACCACCCGCAGGAATTGAATCTGTGATCAATTCACTACCATCAATAGGAGTCCAGGTTGTACCACCGTCATAACTGACTTCTAAAGTACCTGCGACACCAGGCCCAGTCACCTGCGCCAAATTGGGAATCCGGAATCTGGTGGGGTCGTTACCAACGTTAGTGACTGTATATGCATAGTTAACCGTGTCGCCAACCTTAACCGGGTCACTCGGTGTTGAATCGGTCACACCGGAAGCGGTAACAGTAATACCTGCAACCTCTGCTACAGTGACAGTTACCGTATTGGATGTAGCATTAATGGTTGTTCCAGGATTATTTGGATCTTCGTAAGTAGCCGTAGCGGTGTTACTAATGGATTCACCTGCTTTAGTACCTTCAGCTATAACAGGTATAGCAAATTGAAAAAAGCTTCCAGTTAATAATGTTGTTGCTACTAACGAACGGTAAATTTTGGATCGACTTTTCTTGCAGTAGTTCATCAAAACTATTAATTTTTGGATTTTCTATAGATAATTGAGCATTTATTTCCAAGCAATAATTTCACGAGCAAATGAAATTATTTAAGCTGTTAACTCAATCCCCTATATTTTTTGTTCCCACCATGATTTCATCGCAGGATGTAAAAAATATTGTGTCATTTAATACAAAAAATAGTATATGGTATTTGTACTGATTTCTGAGATTTACTTGGAAAATTAGTGTAATTTTTTGTTCATAAAGCTCAAGTATGAATTGTCTATTTTTCTAAGTATTTAATCGCTCAAATTCTTATCCAATAAGACTTTTGGAGGAATAAATAAATAATTGCTTTAATGTATACAGAAATACTAATTATGTAAACTCTTAATTGATTACAAATGCTATTTACATATAAATACCGATTTAATTAATACCTGTAAAGCCAAAGACTAGTTAATATCACACAAGCTGATAAATAATCTTATGGGGCAATCACTACCTAAAGCAGTACTTATGTTCTACTATAACTAATGTAAAGATAGTATTATTAAGAACTGTTGCCCGCAGCCTCTCATTATCAGCCAGTCAATATGTCAGATAAAAAGCTAGCCTCTTCCTTAAATGGACATCTTCCCTACCCCAACTACAACAGCCAGAATACCATTCGCATTCGGGGTGCTAGGCAGCATAATCTGAAAAATATTGACTTGGAATTACCACGCGATCGCCTGATTGTATTTACTGGCGTTTCTGGTTCGGGTAAGTCTTCTCTGGCGTTTGATACCATCTTTGCGGAAGGTCAACGGCGTTATGTGGAATCCCTTAGCGCCTACGCCCGACAATTTCTCGGACAATTAGATAAACCGGATGTGGAAGCCATTGAAGGCTTAAGTCCGGCGATTTCCATTGACCAAAAATCAACTTCCCATAATCCTCGTTCCACTGTGGGGACGGTGACGGAAATTTACGATTATTTGCGACTATTGTTTGGTCGTGCGGGTGAACCTCATTGTCCCATATGCGATCGCTCTATTGCCCCCCAGACCATTGATGAAATGTGCGATCGCATTGCGGATTTACCAGATCGTACCCGGTTCCAAATTCTCGCCCCAGTTGTCCGGGGTAAAAAAGGTACTCACCGCAAGTTACTATCTAGTTTGGCATCTCAGGGTTTTGTGCGTGTCCGCATTAATGGGGAAGTACGGGAACTGTCTGACTCCATAGAGTTAGATAAAAATTTGACACATACCATTGAAGTTGTCATTGACCGCTTGGTGAAAAAGTCCGGTATTCAAGAGCGTTTGGTAGATTCTTTATCTACGTGCTTAAAGCAGTCTGGTGGTATTGCTAACATTCTGGTGACAGATGAAAGTGGAGAAGAAGAAGAATTAGTATTTTCCGAAAACTTTGCTTGTCCAGTCCACGGGGCGGTGATGGAAGAATTATCGCCGCGTTTGTTCTCGTTTAACTCACCTTATGGTGCTTGTCCCCACTGTCACGGTTTGGGGACTTTAAAAAGATTTGCGCCGGATTTGATTGTACCTGACCCAGAAGCACCAGTTTACGCTGCGATCGCGCCTTGGTCAGAAAAAGACAATTCTTATTATCTGGAGTTGCTTTATAGTGTGGGACAGGCTTATGGGTTTGAGTTGCAAGCTAAGTGGAATCATCTGACGGTAGAACAACAGCAGACTGTGTTGTATGGAGAGAACACCGAAGGAACCACAGCAGCCCAAAGAAAACAGAATTTTAAGGGTGCGATTCCCATTTTACAACGGCAATATGAAGGTGGGACTGAGTTAGTTAAGCAGAAGTTAGAGCAATATTTAGTTGACCAGCCGTGTGAGGTTTGTGGGGGGAAACGCTTAAAACCAGAGGCTTTAGCGGTACGGTTGGGACAATATGGCATTTTAGAATTAACAGGGGTATCGATTCGGGATTGTCAGCAAAGAATTGATCAGTTAAAGTTAAGCGATCGGCAAATACAAATTGCAGATTTAGTTTTAAAAGAAATCAAAGCTAGATTGCAATTTTTGTTAGATGTGGGCTTAGATTATCTCACCCTTGACCGTCCCGCCATGACCCTTTCTGGAGGGGAAGCTCAACGTATTCGTTTAGCAACGCAGATTGGTTCTGGGTTAACTGGCGTACTTTACGTTTTAGATGAACCGAGTATTGGTTTGCATCAACGAGATAATGGACGGTTACTGCAAACCTTAACTAAATTGCGCGACTTAGGTAATACTTTAATCGTAGTTGAACATGATGAAGAAACCATTCGTGCAGCCAATCATATTGTTGATATTGGCCCTGGTGCAGGGATTCATGGTGGTAATATTATCGCCCAAGGTGATTTACAAGCCTTACTAGCAGCAGAAGCATCTTTGACGGGTGCTTATTTATCTGGGAGACGGGTAATTCATACACCAAAAGAACGTCGAGAAGGAAACGGGCGCAGTTTAATCATTAAAAATGCCCATCGTAATAATTTACAAAATATAGATGTAGAAATTCCTTTAGGTAAACTTGTCGCCGTGACTGGTGTTTCTGGTTCTGGCAAATCTACCCTAATTAATGAATTACTTTATCCATCATTACAACATCATCTCACCAAAAAAGTTCCTTTACCGAAACACCTACAAGAAATTAAGGGATTAAATGCTGTTGATAAAGCAATTGTGATTGACCAATCTCCCATAGGACGCACACCACGTTCTAATCCTGCAACTTATACAGGCATTTTTGATGCGATTCGAGATGTATTTTCCCAAACAGTAGAAGCCAAAGCTAGGGGATATAAACCAGGACAATTTTCTTTCAATGTTAAAGGTGGACGTTGCGAAGCTTGTAGCGGACAAGGTGTAAATGTCATTGAAATGAACTTTCTTCCCGATGTTTATGTGCAATGCGATGTATGTAAAGGTGCGAGATATAACCGCGAAACTTTGCAGGTGAAATACAAAGATAAGTCTATTTCTGATGTTCTCAATATGACAGTTGAGGAGAGTTTAGAATTTTTTCAAAATATTCCCAAAGCAGTGACCCGCTTGCAAACTTTATATGATGTCGGCTTAGGTTATGTTAAACTGGGACAACCTGCTACAACTTTATCTGGTGGAGAAGCGCAACGAGTAAAATTAGCCACAGAACTCTCTCGCCGCGCCACAGGTAAGACACTTTATTTAATAGATGAACCTACCACAGGGTTATCTTTTTATGATGTCCATAAATTGTTAGATGTGTTGCAAAGATTAGTAGATAAAGGTAATTCAATTTTAGTCATTGAACACAACTTAGATGTCATTCGTTGTTCTGACTGGGTGATAGATTTAGGCCCAGAAGGTGGCGATAAAGGCGGAGAAGTTATTGGTGTGGGTACGCCAGAGGAAGTTGCAAAAAATCCTAGGTCTTATACTGGGCAATATTTACAACAGGTATTACAGCAGTATCCGGCGGTGAAGAAGTAGGAGTTATATTTCACGCAAAGTCGCGCAGGAAGAGAGGAAAGGATGGAAGAGTTATTGATGTTAAAGGAATTATTACAGGAGGGGAAAATTCCCGAAGCATTGGAATTGGTAGAAGAATTGGAGGAAATGAGTAAATCTGATAAGCTGAATAAAATTTTTAGTTATGGGATTATCGTTTTATTGCATTTAATTAAACAAGCAGCAGAGAAACGTACAACTAGGTCTTGGGAAACTTCTATTTTTAATGCTGTTAAGCAAATTCAACGCACTAATAAACGACCAAAGACTAAGGGGAATTATTTAACCGAAGCCGAATTACTAGAAACTTTACAAGATGCCTATGAATCAGCATTAAGAAAGGCTGCATTAGAAGTTTTTGAAGGTAAATATTCAGCAGATGAATTACGTGAAGTGGTCAATCAGCAGAGCATAATTCAAGAAGCTTTAAATTTAATTTAAGCAAACCTTTCTGCGCCTGGGGCGTGAAAGAAATCATCTCCAAAATCTGCAATGTCGAAAAATTATGTTTACAGCCACATCAGGAGAATATTTTAGTTATTTTCTTCCCTTTGCCAAAACTGCTGTAAAATCTCTCCTGGTGGGCGATCCCATGTATCGATATGCTGATATATTAAATTATTTTGGTTAAGTTTGTATGTTGAATAGCCATTAAAAAATAGCGGTGCTTTCCAGGGAACACGTAAGACTCCCCGAACTGTCCACTGAGCTAAAATAGTATCTTCGGCTGTCTGAGAGACTTCATGCAAGTCAAAATAAATTTGCGTAAAAAATAACCGGGCGTGAAATCGCAATGTCCAAAATATAATGCGGTAGTTGAATTTCCATTTAAATTTATTTACCGGGTCTTGAAAGTAAATATCCTGCGTATAAATATCATAGGAAATATCTTTTTTAAACAGTGTTGGTAAATCTGACTTCAGAGTATTAATTACCTGTTCAACCTGTAATTGAGATTTCACGCGTCTTTTCCTCTACAAATGAAGGGCTTTTTGTCAATCCCCTTTGACTTGACATACTACTTAATGTGATAGTTTGCTGACTTAACCCCATATCTAGTTTAGGGAGAATCACTATACGAAACTGTCGCTTAACAGATGTATTGACCCAAAACTCAACCCATAATTTTGACAATACTCACATCATACTTGGAAGAAATACAACATATGTCTGTAATCCAAAATTCCTGGAAACACGAATATATCACCACCAATGAGGTGAAACTGCACTACGTTACCCAAGGAGCAGGGCCATTAATGCTGATGTTACATGGCTTTCCTGAGTTTTGGTATTCGTGGCGGCATCAAATCCCAGAGTTCGCCAAATATTTTCAAGTCGTCGCCCTGGATTTACGCGGTTACAACGACAGCGATAAACCCAAAGAGCAATCAGCTTATGTCATGGATGAATTTATCAAAGATGTGGAGGGGGTAATTAAAGGCTTAGGATATGACAAGTGTATATTAGTTGGTCATGATTGGGGCGGTGCGATCGCTTGGTCTTTTGCCTATGCTCACCCGGAAATGGTAGAGCGATTAATTATCCTCAACCTCCCTCACCCTGCTAAATTTTCCCAAGGTTTACGCACTTTTCAGCAGTTGCTACGCAGCTGGTACATCTTCTTATTTCAACTACCTTGGCTACCAGAATTAATCCTACAATCTTCAGATTATCAAGTCATTGATCATATCTTTCAAGGCACAGCAGTTAATAAAAATGCTTTTACCCCAGCAGATATTGACGCTTATAAAAATGCTGCGGCTAAACGTGGCGCGGTTACAGCCATGTTGGACTACTATCGTAACATTTTTCAACAACCTTTTCTCACTGAAAATTGGGGAATTTTGACTATGCCTACATTAATGATTTGGGGAGAAAACGATACTGCACTAGGAAAAGAACTGACTTACGACACAAAACTTTATGTTAGAGACTTCCAAATTAAGTATATTCCCCATTGCGGACATTGGGTTCAGCAGGAAAACCCTGATTTGGTTAATCAGTATATGAGGGAATTTCTGGTACGTTAAACTACTACTTAAATGTTTATACTGTGTGCTATTTGGTATTAAGAGAATACTAGTCAATATCTCATGTTCAACTATGCCAAGTGGCACAGCTTCTTAAAAAGATTTAACTTTAATTTAATGGCGTTATTTTGGCAAAAATTATCGGATAGCCAATGCCTACAACCATAAGCAACAGTATTTCTGGCAGCATAAAGACATTTTTGTAAATCAATATCAATTTGTATAGTAAATCAACTATTTTTATAAATTTAGTGAGATAATACAATCGTGAGGAAAAGAACGGATTTAATCTAATGACGAAGGGGAAAAAATTATGAAACTCAAGCTATTCGCCACTCTAGCCTTAGCAACTCCCCTAATTTTTGCTAGTGTTGTGAACGCTGGGAATTCCCAGGACTTACAAAAATTACATTTCACTAGAGAATGTGTACAGTGTAATCTCTCCAAAGTTAACCTTAGTGGCGCTCATTTAATTGGTGCTGACTTACGAGGAGCAAACCTCGAAGGAGCAAACCTCGAAGGAGTCAATCTCGAAGGTGCAGACCTAACTGATGCTAATTTGAAAGGTGCAAACTTAACTTCAGCCTTACTGACCAACGTTAATTTTAAGAATGCTAATCTCAACGGTGCAAATCTGACTCGCGCTCAGATTTACGATTCCAATGTGTATGGAGCATCGATGGATCACATGATCATTACCGACGCAGAAATCTATCACACTGGTATTGGTATTGGTGGCGAAGACGCAGATATGTTCCCAGATTGGGACTAGGCTGAACTAAGTAGATTGATGTAAAGAATTATAAATTTAGCCAGGTGTAGGGATTCAGATGAATTGTGTTTGGCAAGCATTATCCTTACACCTCTGGTGACTTCTAGTTGCTCATTAAGTGTGAATACGCCACCTAGAAGATGATCGCGCTGCGGTTTTATTAGTGTATTGGTGGAGCATTCCACAAGCAAAGGGTCGAGAGTGTCAAGATATCCTGTATCAGCGCCGTGCTTACTTTACACTTCATTCCTTAGCATTAGCGCTCAGATTAATCCAATCCATATCTTTAGGATATTGCCAGCTATTTAGGCGTATTACCTGTGATGTGATTGCGTGTAGATGCACAGACCGCAATTTGTGTAAAAACTTTTTTGGTTAGCACTAACAAAATTTGTCTACTTGTCCTAATCTAGAAAAAGTAGCAGTCCTACTATATTGCCAATCAAAACTGACTCCATTCCCATATCATAAAATAGCCATTATGTCTAGTTCGTTTGCATACATAAAAACTGAGATTACATATTAATATCAATGACCAATGAGCTAATTGACGAAGGCGGCTTAAGATAGCTTTAATATCAGATAAAATCGGCGTTTATGCTTGTATAAATGAGAGGTGGTTTGATTTTTGCATGATTTGTACTCAAATGAGTACGATTATGAGCAATTGACACGGTATGGGATAATCACAACCTGAGGATTCTATATTGATTCACAAAATCCAGAACTCAGAAAGCTGATTTTAATATATCCTGCTGCCTTCTGACTTCTATATTGCCTACTGATTGTCTACCTTGTAGTTGATGCAGTAGAGCATACGGGGCAATTATGGTTATAGGAAACTAAACCCTTTTGTGCCTCAAACTCAGGTGTACCGATATCCTCGTGCATTGCCTAATCAACAGCCTTGTGGTTGTAACTGTCCGGATTAGATAAACTCAACTGTTAAATTTATTGGGAGTGAAAATGCAAGAACCAGAATTCACAGAAACCAAATCTACAGAGGCCGCAGTGCCAAATATCAACAACCAAACAGGAACTATTACCAAACTCCAGCCTCCTGTGCAGTCTCAAGAGCAATGGCAAAAATACGGTGAACAAATTTCTGGCTTTTTAGCAACACTGCCCGAATATCTGGGAAGCTTCTTTAATCAATATAAACAGCCCCTAGTTAGTGTTGGCTTAATTGTCGCAGCAATTGTTTCGGTTAAGGTACTCTTGGCAATATTAGACGCTTTGAATGATGTTCCTTTAGTCGCACCGACCTTTGAGTTGATTGGTATTGGCTACTCTGCTTGGTTTGTTTACCGCTATTTACTCAAAGCTACAACCCGCCGAGAGTTAACTGACGAAATTACAACCCTCAAATCACAAGTCGTCGGCAAAAACCTTCCAGAAGCTTAATACCTTCACCGAAGAGGCAGAGGGGAAGGGGGGCTGGGAGCAGGGGGAGCAAGCCCTTCCCCTGGAGCTTGCTGTTTGAACCCAGAATCCCCCGTCATTTATGCGGGGGAGTATGTCAATTTAGGGTAGATGTTTTATCAAGTAGCTGTTGACAAAAGCTACTGTTTATGTATTTAAGGCGCCCTTTGGGGCGTCTTCTGTTAGGTAAGTGCGATGTCTTAAGCAACTACTTTGATTCTGAATGCGTTCTTCTCTCAACTCATCTATAAAGGTATTAATATCCAAATTTGCTGGTAATTCTGCTTCTACAACTAAAATCCCATCTTTGCAATAGACGTTTGCTTGATTAAAGTTTAGTTGAGTATTTTCTTCTATCTGTCGCTGACTGAGAGCCGCAATTTTTTCTGTAATGGCTTGTAAGACAAATTCCTCAGTTGATATTCCTTGACTGCTTGCCCATTTTTTAATTTTTTGCTGGAGTTGGGGAGGAAAGTTCATAAAAGTCAAGACAACTTACACTTGAATTGTAAAACCCCATCGCACCTTGATTGATCAAAGACAATATCTAACGACAAGCCGCTACAAGTCTACGCACTTACTCAAGGACTTGTAAAATATAGGCGATCGCATTATCACTGATGAGAGATATCGCCTCACCTATTCTTCACCCCAAGCATTCAAAAATTCCACTTGATTTTGCATCTCTTCTGCTGATTTAGCTGCAATTATCTTTAAAAGGCGGCGCATTTGCTCACCTATAGAATAACCTTGTTGTGCCAAAATGATGCCCGCGTGAGATTCCCCGCTTTCTAGTAATAGTGTGTGTAATCGATAAAAATCTTTAAGATTAAAGGTGTAAATTACCCGTTGATTTGTTAAAGCCCAATTCAGTTGGTCTGGATCATTACGGGATATCATTCCTACTTCTGTAACAGTAACTACATCCACATTACGAACACGTAAAGCTTGCAACAGTCTGTGACTTTCTGCATCCTCATCTAAATACAAACGAATCAAACTCATTGTTGACTCTTGTTTTGACTGTAGTGGAGTGTAGATAAGCGTTCATACTCTGCTTTTTCTTCCGCCAAATCTCTATCAATTTCGTTTTGGTTAGCGTGATAGTAAGTTAATGCTGCATAAATTTGTACTAGCGTTAAATGAGGTTTATCAGCCACAATTTCTTCTGCACTGTAACCTTGCTTGTACAAAGCTGCTATTCGGCGCACAGATGAGCCTGTGCCTGCAATAATGGGACAACCTCCATGCAATTTAGGATCTCTTGTAATTAGCGTACCGATATCAATGCTAGTTACCAAGGTTTTTCTCCTGTAAAATTTCGTCCTGACATGGCCTAAATTAATCTTATCGTACGGATGAATTCAGGCGATATGCCAAAGACAGCAGCGAGGCGATCGCATTTACTCTGGAACTTATTTTGTAGATCCTCTGCGAACTGAGCTGCAATTATCTTAAGAGTAGGGTCATTAACAAAAATTCCCCCTACTCCCTGTTTAAGCTCACTGAGATAATCGCGGGTAATCTTGAGAAGAAATTTTCTCTACCCTGCCTTTTAAAGCCAAAGCTTGATGAACCATGACAGCTACCTCAGCGCGGGTGGCTTCTTGATTAGGAGCCAAAATATTTGATTCTGGATAATTAAAAACAAGGTCATTGGCTGTAGCCACGGCTATTTTGTCAATGGCGTATTGAGGAATTTCTTGAGCATCTTCGTAGATACTTAATACTTGAGATGACTCCTCCGGTTCTGGTAGATTCAAACCACTAACAAGAGCAACTAAAACTTGCACTCTGGGAATCTTTTCTTCTGGTTGAAATGTTTGGTCAGGGTAACCTTTTAAAAAACCAGTACCAACAGCTTGTTCAATCGCTGGTGTTGCCCAGGAGTTAGCTGGTAGGTCTGTGAAAGATATGGTTGTATTAGTCGTAGTTTGGTTAAAAGCCTGTTGCAGAATGGCAGCAAATTCAGCCCGGTTTACAGGTTGATTTGGTCTAAAAGAATCATCTGGAAAGCCCTTAATAATGCCACGAGAAGAAAGAACATCAATAAAACGACCTGCCCAAAAATCAGAGGGGACATCATTAAATGCAACTGGTGGGGGAATAGTTGACTTTTTCTCAGCAGGAGCGACTAAAGGCAACGGTAATGATTTAAGGGATGACTCAAAGCTCCTCCGGAAGAAAGGTATTTGCATACGTGGTGCTTCAGAGGGCGCTAAGGTAGGCAGGGGCCCTAGGGGAAGAGTCGTGTTAGGTTCAACAACGGTTGTATCTGCTGAAGGTGATGAAAATGTACGGAAATTATTATCTGTACTGGGTTCCAACCCAGGTAAGGGAGATGTTGAACCCGGTTGAGGTTCAGTAGTAGGAGATACATTCGGGAATAGCTGAAAATCCCAGCCAGAACCACTGCGAAAAATTGACCAAAACAAAATTCCGCCCAAAGTCAAAAAGGCAACCAGAATGGCGATAAATTCATCAAAGCCAAGGGCAGTTTTTTGAGATGACTCCTGTTCGGAAGGAGGTCGATTTGTCATCGTAAATACCCTGGGGACAGTAAAATTTGTTTCTACTTTACAACAATGAGGGAGATGAGGGGGATGAGGGGGATGAGGGAGAATAATTTTAGTTTTTAGTACGCGTCCAAAGTCTTCCCTCCCACTCCCCACATCACAGCACTCGCAGCAGACTGGGTATACTGTCTATCGCTTCTAAATTACGAATTTCAGCTAGGGCTTGGTGAAAATCACCTTCTCGGACATCGTGGGTGACAACTACAATTTCTGCTAGTCCTCCCTGAAAGCCTGTTTGCACAACTGACTCTAAGCTGACGCCATGATTGCCAAAACAAGTACCTAATTTACCGATGACGCCGGGTTGGTCTTTGGTCAGGAATCGGGCATAAAATCGCGTTACTAGCTCTGTCATTGGGGCAATTTGACAGTAGTCTTGGTGTCCACAGGTTAATAATGGATTGGGGTTGGCTGTACTGGTTTTGAGGACAGCGACTAAATTTAAAATATCCGAGGTTACGGCACTGGCTGTAGCACCCGCACCCGCACCGGGCCCGAAAAACATTACCTGCCCAATGGGTTCTCCTTCTACGAGAATGGCATTGTAAACGCCGTTAATGCTAGCTAATGGATGGGCTTTGGGTACTAAGGTGGGATGAACTCTGACGGAAAGGGAAGAAGAGGGGGAAGAGGGAGTAGATTGTTTAGCGATCGCTAGTAATTTAATCACAAATCCCAATTTTTCGGCGTAGGTAATATCTGTTTTGCTGACTTGCCGAATCCCTTCACAATAAACATCCTGGAGGTTGATGCGGCCATCAAAGCCCAATGAGGCGAGAATGGCAATTTTATCGGCTGCGTCTAAGCCCTCTACGTCCGCGGTAGGGTCAGCTTCGGCGTAACCTAGTCTTTGGGCATCTGCTAAGACATCGCTAAAGTCGCTACCTTCGGTTTGCATCCGTGTGAGGATGTAATTAGTTGTACCGTTAACGATGCCAGTAATAGTATGAATACGGTTAACTCTTAAGGACTGTTTTAAGGGTTGGATCACAGGGATACCACCGCCAACAGCAGCTTCTAGCATGACGTATACGCCGGCTTGGTTGGCAGTTGTGAAAATTTCGGCACCAAACCGAGCGATCGCCGCTTTATTGGCAGTTACGACGTGCTTACCATTTTTTAAGGCTTGGAGAATAAGCGATCGCGCTGGTTCTAGTCCACCCATCACCTCAACGATTATATCCACAGCCGGATCGCTGACGATGGCTTCTAAATCGGTGGTTACTACCTCCGCAGGTAATTCGACTTCACGGATCTTATCAAGCGATCGTACTCCCACCCGATATATTTCTATCTCCTGCAATAATGGGTTACGCCCCACTAAATCTTGTAATAATTGCACCGTACCTGTGCCGACAGTGCCTAATCCTAATATTCCTAGTTTCACACCCACAGATTTTGCACCCTATTTTTTTAATGCTGAGTATCTATAATAATTACCCTGCTAATCACAGCTTTGGGAAAAATCAAGCACTTAGAACTATTTTCTCAGCTATTCCCTATAAAACAATTGTAGGGTGAGCAATGCCCACCCCACTTATTATCCTGATATTAGCCACCTTAGTCGCATGACTAATAACTAACTTAGTAAGTCTCTACGTGCCAACGATGAGCTTTCTTGAGTTCTTTTTGATAATCACTCCAGACTACTCCTTCTTTAGCAGCAGCAGCGGTTAGGGCTTCATCAATGCCACCTTCCATACCACGCAAACCGCAGATGTAGGTGTGAGTTTTTTCGTCTTTAATCAGTTGCCACAGCTCGTCTGCATGTTCTGCCACACGGTCTTGGATATACATTCTGCCACCTTGGGGATTTTTTTGTTCCCGGCTGATGGCATAGGTAAGGCGGAAGTTATCAGGATACTTTTCCTGCATTTCTTCCAGTTCTTCTTTATATAAGATGTTCGGACTTGTGGGAACACCAAATATTAGCCAAGAAAATCCTTTAAATTCATACTCTGGGTTAGCTGCTCTTTCTGCATCTTTGAACATCCGCCACAGATAAGCCCGCATGGGAGCAATACCTGTGCCTGTTGCCATCATGATGACCTTGGCTTCAGGATCATCGGGTAACAACATTTCCTTACCTACTGGGCCAGTGATTTTTACATCTGCCCCAGGTTCGAGCTGAGTCAGGTGAGTAGAACAAACACCATAGACTGTTTCACCTGTTTCTGGGTGCTTGTATTCTAACTGGCGAACGCACAGTGATATTGTCTTATCATCGACATCATCGCCGTGACGAGTTGAGGCGATGGAGTACAGTCTAAGTTTTTCTGGCTTGCCGTTCTTATCTACACCGGGAGGAATAATCCCAATACTTTGGCCTTCAATATACTTTAAATCACTGCCAGTCAAGTCGAACTTAATGTGCTGAACAATCCCAATCCCGCCTTCTTTTACTAACGGTTCATTAGATATGCACTTACCAATAAATGGAGCATTAGGACGGTAAGTGTTGACAGGAACGTCAGCGCCTTTCTTGGCTTTCGCTTGAGTCATGGTGTTGCCTTTTTTGTCCTTCTTCTTATGCTGTTCTTCAGCAGATGGTTTAGCGAAGCCTTTAACTTCACTATTCGCATTCACAGGTGTGGCTTTACCATTTCCCTCACTGTCAGCAGTCTTCTCAGATGTGACTACAGCCTCTTGATGGTTATCAGCACTCTCATGAGCCGCTTTACCATTAAGTTGTTCTAGAACACTTGCAGGATGAATACTAACAATTTTGCCGCCTAGGCGAGTGATCCGTCGCATTTCTTGATTCATGCGGTCGTAAGGCACTCTGATGAACACACTGCCACTTTTACGAATTGGGTAGTTCGTTTTATCAGTTTCTTCGTTCTGACGCAGACCCACCACTTCGTAAACGAAGATGCGGCTACCTGATTCTATGTTGGCAGCACCCTCAACAGCACCTTGATTGTACATTCGTTCTACCACTCCGATTTTTACTTAACCGTTTCTCAAAAAAAACTATTCCCATCACAATCCAGCTTTAGTTTATCGAATTTTGGCTACCAAAACTGGCGCTTTGGGAAAGCGGCACCATAAATTAATGCCGTGCTAGGTACACTCACCAAAGACATGCAAGCATAGCAAAAAACACACCTGTTCACCTTCTAAGGTAAGGGATATGTCTTTGGGAGAATGTTAATAATGAGTCAATTTAATCTTTTTTTCGTGAATTACTATTCCTAAATTCAGGAGATAGTTTTCAACTACCCAAAGGGCAAGATGCAATGACATATAGCATAAGAAGGCAACTCTGATTAGCAGAAGCCACAGCTCATTTTGCCTCTCATGTGCTTACCTTTTGTGCATTTTCCCGTTAACCGTAGGCGGCATGACGGCAGATTTTACCTTCAGGTAAGAAGTTCGCGCTTCACAGGCTGTCCATTGACCTAGCATCTATGCAAAGCCAGGAGGTTACCCATCCCGGTTTGTCAAATAAGCAAAGGTTTGGCAAAACCAAATTTATCTGGTTCTATACAACCGATGACGCAAGTAATATAAGCAACTATAATCAGTTTCACTTGATGTGAAACATCTGTCAACCTCTATCAGTAGCTTACTAAATTTGAGTATTTTCCCAAAAATATCCTCTCATACTCTAAATCCCTGAGAATTGACTAACCAACTCATTCTTTAGATAGATTCTGACTTGAAAGGTGTAGAGAATTGTCAGAGTGAAAATTAAAATTTGCCTAGTTGGAAAAATTTGCTCCCAAAGTAAATTATACTTATAAACTTGCTGAATAAAGCGCAAAAGTAAGTATACGACGTTGACACAACATTTTGCGGTGGTAGTGAGATGGCTATTAAAACCAATTACTAAACCATTAGGATGATTGTTGAAGCAATGGATTCTTCTTGACAGTAAACCTTGTTACAGAATACCCCCTTCTGTTAAAATCTAATATACCACTAGGATTAAATACTTACCAGCAGTGAATTAAGGTTCAGTAAGACGAGTAACAACATAATTAGTTGTTTGTTTCCCGTCTAAATATTCCATATACCTGCTGAGTAGCAAGAATGCAGGATAAACCAATGGGGTAAACTCCTGGCTTGAAAATCTGCTGTGTGAAAAAATATTGATTGACACATTTAGTATTTAGAGGAGATTTATGACAAATAAGCCGGAACGCGTGGTATTGATTGGAGTAGCCGGAGACTCCGGGTGCGGTAAATCTACGTTTTTGCGTCGTTTAATAGATTTATTTGGTGAAGAATTTATGACTGTCATCTGCTTAGATGACTATCATTCCCTAGATCGCAAACAGCGCAAAGAAACAGGGATAACTGCACTTGACCCCAGGGCAAACAATTTTGACCTGATGTATGAGCAAATTAAAGCGCTGAAAGAAGGTCAAGCAATTGATAAGCCGATTTACAACCACGAAACCGGCATGATTGACCCACCAGAACGCATCGAGCCGAATCACATTGTTGTGGTTGAAGGTCTACATCCTTTATATGATGAACGGGTGCGATCGCTGCTCGACTTCAGCGTTTATTTTGACATCAGCGATGAAGTGAAAATTGCCTGGAAAATCCAGCGAGATATGGCAGAAAGAGGACATCGCTATGAAGATGTTTTAGCTCAAATCAATTCTCGTAAACCAGACTTTGAAAAATTCATCGAACCACAAAGAGAATTTGCTGATGTGGTTCTCCAGGTACTACCCACAAACCTGATCAAAAACGATACAGAGCGTAAAGTACTGCGGGTACGGATGCTCCAACGTGAAGGTAAGGAAGGCTTTGAGCCTTGCTACTTGTTTGATGAAGGTTCAACAATTAACTGGACTCCTTGCGGACGTAAGCTGACTTGTTCCTATCCTGGTATGCAAGTGTACTATGGTTCAGATGTTTACTACGGTCGCTACGTCTCAGTATTAGAAGTAGACGGTCAATTCGACAACCTGGAAGAAGTTATTTATATCGAAACCCATCTTAGCAAGACATCCACCAAATACGATGGTGAAATGACTCACTTGCTACTTCAACACCGTGAGTACCCAGGTTCCAACAACGGAACTGGTTTGTTCCAAGTGCTGACAGGCTTGAAAATGCGCGCCGCTTACGAACGGTTGACAGCAAAGGAAGCAAAACTAGCGGTTCAAGTTTAAAGCAGCAGTATTTGTGTCAAAGCTTTGGGGGTGCTTCCGGGTGACCCCCTTTTTCATTTTGGAAATAATATTTTATTTTACAGTTTAAATTTTCTGACAAAATACCGAATCTAAATTAGTAATTTTTCGCAAACAAATCAAATACTAACTACTGAGTGTGTCAATATTGTTATGATTTCAGAAATTAGTAGCTGAACTAAAATATCTCAAATTTAGCCAGCGACAATTATTTTGAAGGAGGAATACTCTTTGTCTCGTCGCTATTTATTTACCTCCGAGTCTGTTACCGAAGGTCATCCAGATAAAATTTGCGATCAGATTTCTGATACGATTTTGGATGCCTTACTGACGGAAGATCCTACCAGTCGTGTAGCCGCTGAAGTAGTAGTTAATACTGGCTTAGTATTAATAACTGGTGAAATTACTAGCAAGGCTAACGTCAACTACGTCAACCTGGCTCGTCAGAAAATAGCTGAAATTGGCTATTTAGATGCTGTAAATGGTTTTTCTGCCAGCAGCACCAGCGTTCTGGTAGCTTTAGACGAACAATCACCCGATATAGCCCAAGGTGTTAACACCGCCCATGAAACACGCCAACAAAATAGTGATGAACTATTTGATACCATTGGCGCGGGTGATCAAGGTATCATGTTTGGCTTCGCTTGTAACGAAACACCAGAACTGATGCCTTTACCTATCAGTTTGGCGCATCGTATTGCTCGCCGACTAGCAGTAGTACGCAAAACAGGTAAATTACCCTACCTGCGCCCCGATGGGAAAACACAAGTTACAGTGGCTTACGAAAACGGGTATCCAGTAGGTATTGATACGATTCTGATTTCCACGCAGCACACAGAAGCTATCGGGGAAATAACAGATGAAGTAGCAATTCAAGCCAAGATTAAACAAGACCTGTGGTCAGTGGTGGTGGAACCGATTTTCGGTGACATTGACATTAAGCCAGATCAAAAAACACGCTTTTTAGTCAACCCCACTGGCAAATTTGTCATTGGTGGCCCCCAAGGTGACTCTGGTCTGACAGGACGGAAAATTATTGTGGATACCTACGGTGGTTATTCCCGACATGGTGGTGGCGCTTTTTCGGGTAAAGACCCCACAAAGGTAGACCGTTCTGCGGCTTATGCTGCTCGTTATGTGGCCAAGAACATTGTGGCCGCTGGCCTAGCAGAAAAATGTGAAGTGCAGTTAAGTTATGCCATTGGTGTAGCACGACCGGTGAGCATTTTTCTGGATACCTTTGGTACGGGCAAAGTGGATGATGAAATCTTGCTGGGATTAGTCAAACAAAACTTTGAACTACGACCGGCTGGGATTATTCATGTCTTCAATTTACGTAACTTACCCAGTGAACGAGGCGGACGTTTTTATCAGGACATCGCGGCTTACGGTCATTTGGGGCGGAACGATTTAGATTTGCCTTGGGAACGTACCGATAAGGCGGAATTGTTGCAGCAACTTGTAACTCAACAGTTATCGGCAGCGATCGCCTAGTAAAAAGTTAGGGTTTAGGGAGCAAGACTTTGGGCTAGTACCACAATCTTGCTTCCTCATCTTTTTTTTAAGTACCCACGTTAACTATTTCTCAACCAGGACAGATACTCAATGAAATTATTTGAGTATCTGTTCACTTTATGGTAAGATATGCTGTGATTTATTGCTTCTATTAGGATATAGTTGATTTGTAGTTCCGACGGAAACAATAAATAGAAATTTTTGTATGAGAACTATGTATAGATTCCCCAGGATTAGAGTTAAGATAGGGTAGCTTGTCAATCAATGGTCAGGATATCATCACAATTGACCGAGCGTCAAGAATAGTGGTGAAAAGAAAACAGCCATCACCGCCGACAAAGATATTTACTAACCAGGGGTTTTTGCTTTCACTAGGTATCTGTGTAAACATTCATATCAAAATTTATTCAAGATTAATGTACTCAGGAAAATTATCTAGTAAGCAAATTTGTGAGATTTTTATAAAAGAAGATAATGTTAATCATTAATCAATTTGATCGTACCAACAAAAATGATGCGGTCATATTTGCAGGAGGGTAAGGAGGTTTGGGGGATGCAAACTCAAAAGCCAATCCCTTTTGACAGCAGTTTAGAAAGTAAAAACGTGCCAGCCGAAGAGTCTTCGATAGACGAACTCCCGACTATTGAATTTCCCACGCGAGGGAAACTCAAAGCCAGTTCCTGGCGCATACATCAGAAAATTGGCTACGGATATTTTGTGGCAATTGGAATTGGCTTTTTTGGTTCATTAACTGGGTTAGTAATCGCTAATTACTACCGAGGAAGAGAAATTAGGCAATTCAATCAAGCCCAAGAGCAAAGACAACTCCTCACAAATTATAAAGATGCAGTATTAGGGGCGCAATTGCATAGCTCCAATTTAGTTGCAGTTTTGGACAATTCACAACAACTGCTAAATAAAAAAAATCAATTTCTCCAGAATGTAGAAACAGCAAAACGATTGGAGCAAGATATTGCTAAATTTGTCACCAGGAATCCTCGTGGATTAGCAGTACCTGGTGATAATTTACAGGCTTTATTACGAGAATATAAAACAAGCTTAGAATCTTACGTTAAGCAAATAGAGGATATTCTACAAGAAAATGACTCTGAGGAAGAGCAGGTAGCGATCGCCCGCGATGAGTTGCTGGAAATTATGCGTGGTGGAACTGCCATGCAGCTAGATAGTTTAAGGTCTAGATTGAACAATATTCTACAAACTGCCGAAGGGGAAGAAGAAAAAAGACAACAAGATGTAGAACAGGCCAAGCAAGTTGAAAGACTGATTGTCATGATGAGTATGCTGGTGTCAGTGGCCATTGCAGCCATTGTCGCCTGGCGTACTAGTCGAGCGATCGCCGAACCAGTAATCATTGTTACCCAAGTAGCTGAACAAGTAGCCAGAAAATCTAATTTTGATTTACGCGCTCCTGTAACTACGGAAGATGAAATTGGCTTATTAGCCAAATCGCTCAACCGTCTGATTGAACGAGTTTCTGAACGGACTAAAGAACTAGAACAAGCTAAAGAATTAGCAGAAGCTGCTAGCAAGGCAAAAAGTATATTTCTAGCAAATGTTAGTCACGAGTTACGCACACCATTAAATGCAGTTATTGGCTTAAGTCAACTGCTTCAAGATGACGCTACTGATTTAAACTTATCAGGAGACTTCATCGCTGACCTGGAAACAATCAACTCGGCCGGTAGACATCTGCTAGACCTGATTAACGACATCCTTGATTTGTCCAAAATTGAAGCCGGAAAAATGACTCTCTACCCAGAGACGTTTCAAATCACCACCTTAATTAATAACGTTGTACATACAGTCAAATCCGCTATAGACAAGAATGGCAATATTCTGGAAGTTTCTTGTGATGAGCATTTGGGTACAATGTACGCAGATCAAACTCGGATGCGGCAAGTGTTATTAAACTTACTCAGCAATGCCGCCAAGTTTACCACCAATGGCAAAGTCAGCCTAACAATTCAGAGCGAAAAGACAGACATATTCCCAGATGCTCCTTTAGGTGTGATTAGCTTCACCGTGGCCGATACTGGTATTGGCATGTCTATTAGTCAACAGAAACAGTTATTTCAACCATTTACACAAGGGGATACATCAACAACAAAAAGATATGGCGGTACGGGATTGGGGTTAGCAATTAGCCGCCACATTTGCCATATGATGGGTGGTGAAATTATGGTTAGAAGTCAGCTTGGGGTTGGGTCTACTTTCACTGTTCACCTACCATTGACTGTGCAAGATTGATAGAGAATGTGGACACGACTAATACCTAGAAGTTTTTGATTAATCTAGAATTGTAGTTGGTAATTACGATACTCTCAGAAGAAGCGGTTCTTTGCTCAGTCGCCCTGATTACCCATGACAACCACCATTGATTTCCTCAGCCACCTTAACCCCAGCCAACGACAAGCCGTCGAACATTACTGCGGCCCATTGTTAGTTGTTGCTGGTGCAGGTTCCGGTAAAACACGCGCGCTGACTTATCGCATTGCTAATCTGATTCTCCAACATCGTGTCCATCCAGAAAATATCCTGGCGGTGACCTTCACGAATAAAGCCGCACGGGAAATGAAAGAACGGATTCAAAAAATATTTGCGGAACAATTGGCCATGAAACAACATGGTCAACGGTTTGATTTATTAACACAATACCAACAAACACAATTGCGATCGCAGGTCTATAAAAACACCATTAAAGACTTGTGGTGTGGGACTTTTCACAGTTTATTGTCTCGGATACTCAGGTTTGATATTGAAAAATACCAAGATGAAAAAGGACGGCGTTGGAATCGCAATTTTTCTATCTTTGATGAATCCGATGTTCAAAGTCTGATGAAAGATATCGTCACCAAACAGTTAAATTTAGACGATAAAAAATTTGATGCCCGTTCTGTCCGCTACGCTATCAGTAACGCCAAAAACCAAGGCTTATCGCCTCAAGACTTCGAGCGCGAACAACCAAATTATCGGGGACGGGTGATAGCTAATGTCTATGATACTTATCAAGCTAGGTTAGCTGAAAATAATGCTCTCGATTTTGATGATTTGATTTTAGTTCCTACAAGATTATTTCAGCAAAACGAGCAAGTATTAGGTTACTGGCATCGTAAATTTGGGCATATTCTTGTAGATGAATATCAAGATACCAACCGCACACAGTATGACTTGATTCGTCTATTGGTGACGAATGGAGAAAACGAAAAGAGTGCGTGGGAATGGCGCAATCGCTCGGTTTTCGTTGTGGGTGACGCTGACCAGTCTATTTACAGCTTTAGAATGGCAGATTTCACGATTTTGCTGGAATTTCAGCAAGACTTTGGCGATGGTTTGCCAGATGAAGATACCCGGTCAATGGTGAAGTTAGAAGAAAATTATCGCTCTTGTGAAAATATTCTCCAAGCAGCCAATGAATTAATTGAAAATAACACCCAAAGAATTGATAAAGTCCTCAAAGCCACACGGGGAGAGGGTGAGCAGATTTATTGTCACAAAGCCGATGATGAATTAGACGAAGCAGATTTTGTCATTCGGCAAATTCAGACCCTAGAACACCAAAACCCCGAGTTAGATTGGGGAAGTTTTGCCATTCTCTATCGTACCAACGCTCAATCACGTCCCTTTGAAGAACTGTTGGTGAGGAATCAAATTCCTTACACAGTGGTGGGAGGAATGAAATTTTACGATCGCAAAGAAATTAAAGATGTTGTAGCTTATTTAAGAGCGATCGCTAATCCCTCGGATACAGTCAGTATATTACGAGTGATTAACACTCCCCGGCGAGGAATTGGTAAAGCTACCATTGACAACTTAGTGAACGCCTCCCAGCAATTAGGTACAAATTTGTGGGAAATTATTAGCGATGAAACCTCAGTCAATACATTAGCTGGACGTTCCGCTAAGGCTGTAAATAACTTTGCAGCCATGATTCGCAACTGTCAACAACAAGTAGCAACAGTTCCAGTTTCCGAGTTGCTGACGGGACTTTTAGAAGAGTCTGGTTACATTAAAGACTTGCAAAACCAAGGCACAGATGAAGCCGAAGACCGCATCCAAAACGTCCAAGAACTTTACAACGCCACACTACAATTCCAAGAAGAGAACGAAAACGAAGATGTATCTCTTCCCGCCTTTTTGCAAAGTGCCGCCCTCAGTTCTGATTTAGATAACCTCAAGGAAGGGCAAACAGCAGTATCTTTGATGACATTGCATTCTTCCAAAGGGTTAGAATTTCCCGTGGTGTTTTTGGTGGGGTTAGAACAGGGACTATTCCCCAATTACCGTTCCATGAACGACCCAGCATCATTGGAAGAAGAACGCCGATTGTGTTATGTCGGCATTACTCGCGCCCAAGAACGGTTATATTTATCATATGCCCGTGAACGTCGCTTGTATGGTTCTCGAGAACCCGCCATGCGATCGCAGTTTCTTGATGAATTGCCAGAAGAACTATTAGCTACTCGAAATAAAGGACGACATACACAGACCAAAACTGCTGCTAAAGCTGGTGGTAAGCCCTATACACCCTCTAATTGGCAAGTAGGCGATCGCGTCTTACATAAAACTTTTGGTATTGGTGAAATTACGCACGTATTCGGTGAAGCGAATAAAGTGTCTGTGGCAATTAAATTTGCCAGTTTGGGGCAAAAAATTGTTGACCCCAGGATAGCGCAGTTGCAAAAAGTGGAGTAATATTTTTGTTTTCTATAAAAATAAACGAGTGAAAAATGAAGCTCAACCTCGTCCATCGTGAAAAGTGGAGTTTTTGTCATTGCGACGCTAGGAAGCAATCTCATAATCTTGACTACAAACTACAGTTCTCAATGTAGACAAGGTTTATTTTTTCAAAGTGTTCAACAGTGGGAAATGGCTCATAAAAATGATGTAGCAATTTTTTCCACTCTTGATACTCACTAGAGCCTCTAAATTCTACAGTATGAGCTGCTAAACTGTCCCATTTGACAAGTAACAAATATTTACCTTGAACTTCTATACATTTATGAAGTTCATGAGATAAGTATCCCTTCATTGACGAAATAATACTAGATGCTTTTTTGAAAGCCGATTCAAAATCATCTTCCAGTCCGGGTTTGATATTCAGCATTACTGCTTCTAAAATCATTAACTTTTCCTGAGTCCAATTGATGTGATTTACTACATAGCATTTCCTAGGCAACTGAAGTACACACGAACCTTTTATATCAAAACAAGCAGCTTTAAAAACGTACCTCACTAGATTGAGAAACACTATAATGCGTTCTTTAACCTCTTAAAAAATTAAAAATAATTCTTCAGTAAATAGATAATTGCAGTAGAAAACGGCGTATATTGTCCATTGCCATCAGGTTTGTCGTAACCTTGAGCTAGCTGCTGTATTTCTACATCAGTTAAAGCATCAATATCTAGTAATACACCATCAATTGCCGCCTTTCGCATTTTTTGCAGCTTGTTAATATTAAGTGCAAGCTTCTCAATTGTTGTTTCAGCAGCAGCTGTTTGATAGGAGTCATCTGTTGGCAAAATTTCGCCAGAAGCAGGGTATTGAAAAAAATCTGCACAATTTATTTCCAGAGGCGAAACCATTAAAAGCGTATCATACCAATATTTTTTCTTATGACCACAATGTACTGGAACTAGAGGAGGTTCTTCACTTTCTCCTTGACATGAAGCAATTAAATTTCTGTACTCTAGTGCCAAATGTGGATAGTTAGTGCGAGGTTGGAGATGTTCTATGTGGCTAGTTGTTCTAGTGATACGCATTCCACAATAGCAACAGATATAACCCTGTTCTTTTAGCAAAGCATCATGCAGAATAGGTTTTTCTGGTGCTTGAAAATTATCCCAACGTGGTTTCCAATGATCATTTTCTAAAGCTTTCCAACTAGAAAACTCTGTTGGCTCGTGGCTTTTGCTAATGTACTTCATCGATTAAGAATTTCCTTGCGCCGGATGAGTACATCTGCCTTGACAAATTCTGGTTCATCTGCACCAATATCATTAACCAACTGTTGACGTAATTGTTTAGCACCTTCTAAATTACCAGAATCAATTAATCTAAAAAGTTCTAAAAGCCTTTCTTTAATGTCTTGTGGACGTTCAGGAACATCCATCAGGTCTTCTAAGATACTATTACTATCTTTACCAAAAGAACTTTCTGGACGTTTGGCAATAACACCATTATCTGTTTTTTCTAAAATATAAATTCCTTCAGGTTTAACATGGCTAATTACCTGAGGTGAATGTGTAGTTACAATAAATTGACAATTAGGAAATGTTCGTGTCAAAGCTGGAATGATTTCTCGTTGCCATTTTGGGTGTAGGTGTAGTTCAATTTCGTCAATTAACACCACTCCACTACCTTGCAATGGATCTTCTAAACCTGGGTTAGCAATTGCTAAACGCCTTGCTAAATCTCCTACCATTGCTAGCAAGCACTTCTCACCATCAGATAATTGATTAACTATCAGTTCTTCACCTTGCTTAATTACAGTCATTCTTAAGGGAGAACGCCGTACACGTAAGTTAGAAAAACTGGGTATCAATAAAGATATGGCTTGTCTGACTGCTTCTAATTGTATATCTTGATAATCACGGTTATCTCTTAGCAACTCACTTTCTAAATCTTCTCGATTTCTAAACCATTGAAAAAAGCTAGAAAAATCATTTCTATTACCTATGAGTGCTTTCTCGTAAGCATCTATTTGTTTAAACTGAGTTTTTTTAGGAATTTCTAGACTAATATCAATAACGGCACGATTTACAGAATAATATACTACTAATGGTAGATTATATTCAGGCTCATTTTGCCAATGTCGCCAAATTGCATTAGCAGCCGCTTTAATCCTTTTATGACCTGAATCTTGAGATACTCCATTATAAATTCGGGATATTTCCCAATCTTCTTCTACACCTCTTAATGAAGCCGTAATATTTAGTTTTGTGAATGAATGTTTATTAGAAATATCTTGTTCACTGAATGCTCTTAGTTTTTCTGTTGGAGAAACACCTCCAATCCATTCCAGAAAACGAGAAAGTAAGAGGGATATTGCATCCAGAATACTCGATTTACCTACACCGTTAATACCAATCAGTACAGTTGGTTCATTTTCATCAAATTCCAATGTCAAATCGCCAATCCCTCGGAATGATTGCATTTTTAGGCGCTTGACTTTCATAGTTTTAACTCAACTGAATGCAATGTATTTGGTGGGCAGATGCCCACCCTAAAAATATATCAGTGATTAAACAGATTTAAACTTAATGACACCTTTGTCGAAAATCTTTTTATCAGTACCCATTGTATTGACTTCAATCCTATCGGGATATACATCATAAGCAGCAAAAGCCAACCTTTCAGCAGAATATTCTGTCCACTTAGAACGCCCTGTAGGACGAACACCTGCACCACTACCAGTAGTTAAATAAGTTGTGCCTTCAATAGCACTTGTGCGCTCATAATGATGGTCGTGTCCATTGATGTAAAGTTGCACATTGTACTTTTTAAATAAAGGTACAAAGCGTTTAATCAGTGATTGACTCACACCATAGTGTCCTGATGAATAAAACGGGTCATGCCCAAATACTACCTTCCACGGTGCATCACTGCGGCTTAATTCTTGTTCTAACCAAATTACTTGGTTTTTCCAATCAGCATTACGATTAGTATCTAAAGCAAAAAATTGCACTGCGTCACGGCGAAATGTGTAATAACGCCCCTGCATATTAAAGCCGGGATATTTAATTTGTGGGTTACCGTTCTCAGTGCGAATATCATGATTGCCTAAACAAGCGTGAAATTTGACATCCTGAGACAGTAAATTTGCATAGGGACGCTCAAAAACTGCACCTATTTTTTCAATTTCGCCATCATTATAAATGTTGTCTCCAGCTAAAACTACCAAATCATAAGGATTTCGCTGGTGATAAAAATTCATCGCCTCAGCTACAGCATATTGACCTTTAGCGCCAGTTCCCGTATCCGCAACGGAGGCAAAACGTAATAGCAATTCATTTTGGGGTGGGGTGGCGGCGATGACTGTTGAGTCAGCAATATTCGCAACTTGATTATTTTGACGAGTTAACGTCCAACCGAGAACTCCTGTACCCAGAGTGCCGAGGCTACTTAAAAATAAAAATTGACGGCGTTTCAGGCTCATAAACTCACCAGAACTCATTAACTAGTCAGTTTAGCCCAAGTAGCAAGAGCATTGAAGTGATACATTAAGTCAAAAGAGGCAGTAGTAAGAATGCTGGTCATTTGTCTTTGATTCGCTGCTTTTGGTGAAAGTTCCATGTCACAAGACAATCCCAATTCACAACCCCCTGATTCCCGCCAACCACCTTTTTGGAAAGTCAAAATCATCCAAGTTCTTCGAGGGACGATTGGTATTTTAGAAACTGCGGTAGTCAAACTGGAGACTGCACCCCCAGTAGGTACTGAAGCAACACCCAGTGTTTGGCAACGTCTGGAAACACAATGGAATCGATTTTTAAGACAAGTCCGTTTGTTTTTACCATCAAATGTATCTAATAACTTGTCAGATACGGTATTGACAGGAATTTTGACAGTAATGACTGTAGCCATATTTTGGACAACTGCAACTTTGTTGACTAAAAATCCGACTGAAATAGCAACAGTCCCAGCAGTTGAGGAGGTTCCTGTACCAACGCCAACTCCTACGATTACTATTCCACCAGAATTAACCGCACCAGAACCACAGCCACTAGAGGAAATTACACCAACGCCAACACCAACGCCGACACCAACACCAGAACCAACACCGGAACCGACACCGACTCCAAAGCCAATTATCAACTTGACACCAGAGCAAACCCTAATTGCAGCTATTGAAAATCAAGTAGCCGAAATAAGCGATCGCTTTGCCTCTGGTTTAATAGAGTCAATACAAGCTAACTTCCGCACTAGTAATCTCACTGTTAAAATTAACGATGATTGGTACACACTTGCAGAATCGCAACAAAACAAACTAGCTGCGGAAATATTACAACGCTCTCAAGAACTTGATTTTACCCATCTAGAAATTGTTGATTCCCAAGATAAGCTAATAGCGCGTAACCCAGTTGTGGGTAATGAGATGATTATTCTCAACCGGCAGACATCAACTTAAAAAGTAGAGTTAAATATGTTTAGAGACTGGTTTTCCCAGAACTTGGGAGTTGGTCAGGCTCGTAAAGAACAAGTATATCTGGAGATATGCAGTTCACTGAGTCTTGATGATCTGAGCTATTGGATTCAAGTTTTGTTATCCGCTGGTATTGCTACCCTCGGACTAGTCTTGAACAGTCCCGCTGTCATCATTGGCGCGATGCTGATTTCTCCATTGATGGGAGGTATCCTCGCTAATGGACTGGCCCTCGCTGCGGGTGATGTAATTTTGGCTATGCGGGCATTAATCAATCTAATTTTGAGTTGTTTTGTTGCTATTTCCTTTGCCATGATTTTGGTATCATTGCTGCCATTTAAGGAAGTAACTAGTGAAATTTTGGCTAGAACTCGACCTAATATTTTAGATTTGGTAGTGGCGCTGTTTTCTGGTGCGGTGGGTTCAGTTGCTATTTGTAAAGAACCCAAAGGAGTAGCAACTTCTATTCCTGGTGTAGCTATTGCGGTTGCTTTAATGCCCCCATTATGTGTTGTAGGTTATGGCATGGGGATAGCTCTGAATGTGAATTTTACTAACGGTTTCCGAATTGCTAGTGGTGGTGGCTTACTCTTTTTCACCAACTTGGTAGCAATTACATTTACCGCCATGCTAGTTTTTTTAGGTTTACATATAGATAATAATCAGGTGCGCGCAAAAGTTAGAGAATGGCGGGCAGCACATCCAGAAAGTATCTGGATACAGAGTATTTTGGAGCAATTACCTGTTTATGGCAAGCTAAAAAAAATTGGTTCTTTGCCGGGTAGATTCTTGTTGATTTTTTTTACAATTGTGGTGATTATCTTCCCACTCAATCGATCTCTTAGTCAACTCAGACAAGAAATTTCGTTGCAGCAACAAGAGAATCTGATTCGTCGTACAGCTACAGATTTGTGGCAGAAAAACTTTGCCACTTTTCCTAATGGTGAATCACGTTCTTATATCAGTAGTATGGTGGCCGCAGAACGCAACAATCGGCTGACAGTGCAACTTCAGGTGTTTACTAGTCAACAATACACCCCAGATGAACAAGATATTTATGTGCAACAACTAGCCTCGCGTTTGGGCAGGTCACCAGATTCGTTATCACTTAAACTAATTGAAATTCCTACCGCCTCAAACGAACTTTTACGCCCAGTGCGCGAAGAAAGGATTCCTGAACCAATAATTACTATTGCTCAATTACAATCAAGTTTTGTGCAAGAAGTCCAATCTGCTTTGAGTGATTTGAGGCTACCCCAGCCAGCGGAACTAATAAATTATGAGTTAATCACTACTCCTATTTCGCCCTTAAGTATCCGATTACTGTATCTAAGTGAGCGTAATATTGATGGAGATGCTCAAATACTGATTGCCGATAACATCAGAACTAGGTTGAATTATCAGTCTGCTCAGGTGACTATGCAGAGAATAGATAGTTCTGTGGTAGAACTTTTGTTTGAGGATGAGGAATCAACATTGACGACAGATAACAGCCAATTATTAGACAGAATTGGTCAAATTTTGCAGCAACAGCCAAATTTAAGGATGGAAATGGTAGTTAACCAAGAAGAAAATGAGCTAGCTGAAATTGTCCAATTGCGATCGCAAGCCATTACAACATACCTCCAGTCAAATTGGCAAATCAGTGACGACAGAATAAACTGGCAAATAGGAACAGAGTCTCAACGTAGCGCTATACTCCAATTTACGGTAAAATCACGGAGAAATCCACCAGTGGACAAGATACCTGCACCCTCTTAAATCCGATACGAAGAGATAATCGGTTTTTCTCTTGTTAATTGATTAACAAGCTGCAACCTTAGTTATGCCAAAGACTCTTTTTGTCAGCTTCTTTCGCCACCTTAATTGGCGCGTACTCAAACAAACTTTTACTAGGACAACCGAAAGGCGACTTTTAGGACTTGGCTCGGAAATCGCTTTCAATGCAATGTTATCGTTGTTTCCAGCGATTATTGCCCTACTGACAGCCATCGGTTTATTTGAAGAATCCTTACAAGCAACTTTTAAACAGTTGGCGGCTCAAATCAGTCAAGTTGCGCCTGAAGAAGTGCTAGTTTTAATTCGTGATTTTGCGGCCAGAGAAATCACTAATTCTAGAAATGGTGGTTTGTTTTCTCTCAGTTTTGTAATTGCCATTTGGACTGCTTCTGGGGCCATAAGTACTGCAATGACTGCCTTTGATCAAATTCATCAAATTCCCTCTGAAAAGACACGCCCTTTTTGGAAAGCCAAGCTTGTTTCTCTAGGATTAACAGTCGGTACGATTTTACTATTGGTGTTGGCTTCCTTCTTAGTGTTTATTAGCGATTTACTGCTAGGAATGGTGGTGCGTGAAAATGGTTATTTGATTTTTTTATTGCATCTTTGGCAATTGTTGAGATGGCCTTTAGCTTTGGGTATTGTGGCTAGCGCCTTTGGCTTAGTTTATCGCTATGGCCCTAGCGTCTGGAATTCCGGTACGCCAATGATGCCAGGGGCAATATTAGCAGCTATTTTCTGGGCAATTTTGTCAGGCTTATTTCGGGCCTATGTAGCCAATTTCGGCAACTACAACAAAGTCTATGGTGCTGTAGGGACTGTCATAGTTTTAATGTTGTGGCTGTGGATGAGTGCTGCTGTGATGCTAGTAGGCGATCAATTGAACGTGACTGTGGGTGAACAGATGAGGTCAAAAGCAAATAAAAATTTATTAGACAAGCCATAAAACAGTAAATACTGTAGTATAATACCTAACTATTTAACCGCAGACAAGCGATCGCCTGAATGCCTGATTCTTATCGACGGGTTTCTCATATTAATTCTGACGCTCAAGTACTGACATTGAATCGGCTGCGTCACCTAAGCCGCATCTTAGATAAGGTTGTGACTATTCCCGGAACACCAATTCATATTGGTCTAGATCCGCTGGTAGGATTTATACCTGTTGGTGGTGATTTGTTAGGATTCATCCTTGCTAGTTACATTGTTATAGAAGCAGCTCGGTTAGGTGTACCTAAAGCTACTTTGATGAGAATGTTTTTTAATATCTTGATCGACGGTTTGGTAGGTAGCATACCAGGCATGGGAGACTTATTTGATTTTGTTTGGACAGCTAATGTGTATAATATGAAACTGTTAGAAGAATACTTAAATTCTCCCCCGTCAAAAAAATAGATTTAGCGGAATGATTATTAGTTGCCATTGTCTGAATAGCATTCCCATGATACTAATTAGAATGCTGTAGCCAGCTTTAATTGGCATTTTAACAAATTGTTAACAAAAGAATGAAAGATTGGTGGCAAGTTACTTTTCCGCAAGGAAGGCAAAATTTAACTATTACTGACGCACATGGATATCCTGTGCAGATTGCTTACGGTGAAATAGGTACAGGTAAGCCGTTAGTTTTATTACATGGGATGGGTGCTTGGAGCTACAATTGGCGTCACAACATTGCTCCTTTATCTAAATATTTTCGGGTAATTTGCTTTGATGCTAAAGGATATGGGTTTTCGGAAAAACCGCAGTCTCGCCGAGAAAAAAATGGGCATCAAATTATTGAACTAGAGCGAATTTTGCAAGAATTATGTGATGAACCAGCCGTAATTGTCGCCGAATCTTTAGGAGGATTAGTTGGTCTGGCCCTTGCTCAACATAATCCCCAATTAATAGCACGGTTAATAGTTGTCAATGTGCCTATTTTTGCTGAACGCTTACCCCATTGGGCAATGTGGTTACTTGCCCAAACACCGCTAGAAATATTACAAACAATAGATTCTTTGCGTTTAACGTATTTATTTGCACCTCTGTTTAGAGAAATTATGGCAATGGAAAGGCGTGCAGTGCTTTTCGACCCATCACTTTTGACACAAGAAGATGTGTATTGGATAACTTATCCATTTATTGAGCTTCCTGGCACTATTTTAAAAGTCGGTGAAGAATTACAAATAGCTGCGCGAGAAATTGAGCATTGGCAAGTAAATAAACCAAATATGCTCAGTCAAATTCAAAATAAATTGGGTGATATTAGATGTCCTACACTTATTTTATGGGGAGACAAAGATAGTTGGTTTCCTGCTAGTCATGGGCAGAAGTTAAATCAAAGCATTCCCAACTCCCAGCTAAAAATTTTAGATAATTGTTGTCACGATGCCTCATCTGGTTCTGCTGAAGTTTTAAATGCGGCTATTATTGGGTTTTTACAAGATACAAATTTCTTTTAAAGTTATTACATAAAAAAAGAGTGAGAGGAGGCATACCAATCGCCTCGAATCTCTCACTCAGGCATTTCTCACTGTAGTGTTCAGGAACATATACAGACGCTGCCCTGTATTTAGGGGGCTATTTTATACGTTATTGACAACGCCTATACACATCTATTATTCCTGGTGTGACAAATGCCAAGTCTGACAATTAATGTTTGTTTGCTTAAAAAACCATCTTTGAGAAATTAACTAATAATAGATAGATTTTTTAGTCCATGAAAAACAATTCTAGATAATAGTAACCAAAGTAATTTAGCTATTTGGTTATACCTGATAACAAAACTCTTGCTTTTCTTTATGTTCTATAATCTAACTCAGTTCAACTCATCCTGGTTGCCATTTTGGCAAGTTTTTCAATTTTCTGAAATAGCTACAGTAATGCTGATTGTGAAAAATTTTAGGCATGTCAGGTGAGGCTTGCCCACCAAAGCCTAGATTTCTATTGCCTATTGCATACCTACACCACGCCAGTTATCAAAAATCAAAGCGGACTACTATATCTAGCGATCGCTATAATTAATTCATCACTACTCATGGTGTGGTAACTCTAGGCTAGGCAAGACTCCCTGCAAATACTTACCCCATTTTGCTGCTAAAGGAATTTCCGTAAACGGAACGCGCACTGACTCAGTAGATGTGGAAAATAAAAATTCCAATTCAATAGTACGACCTTTTTCTGGTGGTGATTCAGTAGCTACTACTTTGTCATCTACCAAAAGTCGTATTTCTTTGACATCCAGCAAAGAAAAGGTTGCTAAATTATTTGGGCCTTGCGGTGTAGGCTTTCCCCAAGTTATCTTTTGCTCTTTTTGACCCATGACAGCATAAATATCATACTTAGCTCTGTCAAAATTTTCCGCCCACACGCGATATGCTTCAACTTTTTGATATTCCTTAGCGCCCTGCCAAGCCAACCAAAAAAAAGCTACTAACAAAGGCAACCATAAAAGACCACGTTCCATTGTTTAAACAAGTCCTAAATCTTGTGTGAATGTTGTAACTAAAGTGCAAACTACACCAACCAGGGACATAGATAAGTTATGGTAGTGAACAAACTGGCGAAAAGCGGTGATCAGTTAATATGAAAAGACTTATATTATTGTGCTTGTTTGTCATTGGGCTGGGGGCTGCGGTTTTTGGGTTCCTGAATTTTCAGGGATTGGCAGCTAAAGGCGAATTTGAGACGATATTGCTGGATTTTCGCGAAGATGTGCCTACAGAATTGGTACAGCAGAAATTACAAGCGATCGCTCAAGAATACAACGTCACACCCAGATTAGACAATCAGTTTTCAGCGCGAGATCATGTGTATATTATTGAAGGCGATCGCCAGAGACTCAAAGAACTGAAAAAATCTCGATTCGCAGAATTTACACAAATAATCGAGCCGAATTACATCTATAGAAAGATTCCTCAACCAGCCGCAGTCACTGGTTCAAAAGCAACTTCCCCATCTCAAAATAATACAGCCCAGCCTTCATTGAAAGGCCCCAACGACCAATATTACAGTAAACAGTGGAACCTGCACAATATCGGCATAGAGGGCGCCTGGGGACAAACCAAAGGCTCTGGCGTCACAGTAGCAGTGATTGACACTGGCATAACTAAGGTACGTGACTTGCAAGAAACGAAATTTGTCAAAGGCTATGATTTCGTTAACGACCGCGAAGAAGCCACCGATGATAACGGACATGGAACCCATGTGGCCGGCACCATAGCCGAATCTACCAATAATAATTATGGCGTAGCTGGCATCGCTTACGAAGCCAACCTCATGCCGTTGAAAGTACTTAGTGCCTATGGCGGTGGTACTGTTGCTGATATTGCCGAAGCCATTAAATTTGCTGCTGACAATGGAGCCGATGTAATTAATATGAGCTTGGGTGGCAGTGGCGAAAGCCAATTAATGAAACAAGCCATTGAATATGCTTACAAAAAAGGCGTAACCATAGTAGCTGCGGCCGGCAATGAAAATGATAATGGTGCCAGTTATCCAGCGCGTTACCCCTATGTGATTGGCGTTTCCGCATTTGGCCCCAACGGAGAAAAAGCCCCTTATTCTAACTTTGGTGCTGGGGTAGATATCTCCGCCCCTGGTGGTAGCGATGCCGGTAAGATTCTGCAAGAAACCATAGACCCCGAAAACAACGGCGAAGGAGTATTTTTGGAACTCCAGGGTACAAGCATGGCTTCTCCCCACGTTGCAGGTGTCGCAGCATTAATTAAAGCTAGTGGCATTAACGAACCAGAAGAAATTTTAAAAGTCCTCAAGCAGTCAGCAAGAGTTATCCAGGATGATAGCTTAAACTACTATGGCGCTGGACAACTGAACGCCGAAGCCGCAGTCAAACTAGCCACTGAAGGACAAATCAGTTTCCAAGACTTCTTCCGCTGGTTGCGCGATAACGGCTATCTCAACCCCCGCTTTTGGATTGATGGCGGTGCTGTAGCACTTGTACCCAAACTCCTCATGGTATTAGGTTCCTATCTACTAGCATGGTTTTTGCGAGTTTACTTCCCCTTCACCTGGAGTTGGTCATTATCCAGCGGCTTAATTGCTGGTAGTTCTGGTTTATTCTTCCTCAGAGGATTATATATTTTTGACCTACCCCAATGGCCTTTCCGAGTTCTAGGCAGTTCCATTCCCGAACTAGGCAATACCCTACAAGGAGCCAACGCCTTAAATCCACTATTTGCCAGTGTCTTAATTCCTCTTGCATTAATAGCATTGCTATTAGGACATCCAAGTTGGAAATGGTTTGCTATTGGTTCCACTTTAGGCATAGCAGCCTTTTTAACAGTCAGCGCCATTTATGACCCAGCCGTTTGGGGCTTAGGAAGCAGTTACCTAGCTCGCAGCTTCCTCATCATCAATGCCCTACTGTGTTATGGACTAGCTCGTTTAGCATTGAAAAACGACGAAGAGGGCATAGGGGCCAGAGGCTAGAGGCTAGAGTCGAAAAGTAGGTTGGGTTAAGCGCAGCGCAACCCAACGAAGCCAACATAACTTCACAAGCGGCACTAGTCTTGCCTCCCCATCCCCCTCATCATTCCCCCACTCCCCACTCCCCACTCCCTACTCCCCAACTATGAGCATTACAGTTACAGGAAAAATTCAACGCCGAGACATTGGTACTGGTGCTTGGGCGTTAGTCACAGACGAGGGCGTTACTTATGAAATCCTCAGAGGTGCTGACAAAGACTTACTCAAAGCCGGACAAGCCGCAAAAGTCACAGGACAAGTACGTGAAGATATCATGACCGCAGCCATGATTGGCCCCGTCTTAGAAGTGAAATCCTATGAAGTCATCTAGTTTTGACCAGCCATCGAATTGAGAACTTCTTGTAGACGAGTTCTATACTCACCTTTGGGATGACCCCCTTTTACTTCACCTATAATCTGAAATTCCCCTTCGGGAGATTCACAGATGATATAAGTGGGCCATCCCATCTCTGATTTATCTGGATACTGAGACAGCAATATCTTTCGATACTTGCGGTAACTAGCTGTGTCTTGCATTTTCACATCAATAAATTGCAACCCCAGCTCCTCAGCCACTTTTTTGTCATAAAAAGACATTTTGTGGCAGATACCGCACTCTTCTGAAGAAAACTTAATAACAGCTAAACTCATTTGGCTCTGCGCTTTTCTTGAATTAGGCAGTGTACTTTAGCAAAAACTCTAAGGGAGCGTAGCATATTGCTAGCAACCCGACAATAAAATTATAGAAAAAATTAATAGCTTTGCTACAAGATTGGCAGATATACCCCTTGAGATACTTTGTAGTTCATCAGGTAATGACAATATCTGTATGAGCAAAGCGGTATAGTAGGCTAGTTAAATTCATAGAAAAGCTTGCTATGAGATGATCCCCTGGCTTTTAACAGGGGAAAAATTTCTAGCCAATCAGCAAATAATCTAGATAACTAACCAAAAATTATGGTAGGATAGATTAAACTACAATACACAACAGCTACAAGTAGTTTGTCAGGGATAAAGTAGCTAAGTTTATGCATCTTTAATAAAAATTGCAAATAAGCAATACTGATTCACTATTTTTTTAATAGTGTTAGGGTGAATTAATCTAGAAAATAGCATAGACACTAAAAGTATTTTATGAAACCTTATTGGTGGAGAGGATACTAGCTAGAGTTTAAAGCTAGGTTTAGTCAACAAACTATGACACGAAAAGCAATAAAAAACTAAATTATAGTAGAATATTTTGACAATCTTGCGTTAGAATGTTGCCCTAAGCAACTACAAATGAGTAAAGGCTATAAGTCAAATATTTTTTCCAAAACCCCGTAAAGTCTTTGTTAACTGGGGGAGTTAGTTATCAGGGTGTATCTACTAATTAAATGTTCTCAGATTAAATAAAGTCCTCCGGATAAATTTGTCCTCTGGTCATCTGTTATTTTTCTGAAATAAAAAAATCCCCCAGCGGTGGCAGCCAGCCAGGGGAGTTAGTTATCAGGGTGTATCTACCAATAAACCTTTCTAGGAATAAACAACATGTTCCGGATAAAATGGTCACAAATAGGGATATTGGTGAGATTCACCATAAAACAATCTCCCATTGGTGGCAGTCTGCTAGAGGAGTTAGTTATCAGGACGAATTTATCAACAGTCTGTTTTAAAATTGCATAGAGTTTGTTCTGGACAAAATTTTCATTAGTGCTATGATGATTGCTGTTTACAGAACAAAAAAATCCCCCAACGGGTGTTAGCCAGCCAGGGGAATTATTATCAGGGTGCATCTACTAATTTAATCTTCTAATCGCAACTACCATTTTCCGGAAAATTACTATAATCATGATGACTGTTCGTTAAACAAAAAAATCCCCCAACGGGTGTTAGCCAGCAAGGGGAGTTAGTTATCAGGGTGCA
>NZ_CAWUDM010000015.1:0-86470 GCF_963920855.1 Nostoc sp. CCY0012
TTTCTCAAATTGTTGCCACATCTCATCTTCAACTGCCTTGTCACCCGTTAAGAAAGATTCTAGAACCTGGAGGATATCACCAATACTTTGAGGGCGATCGCTTGGTGCTTTAGCTAAACAACTCATGATTAAATTTTGGACTTCCTGAGGAATTGGCAATCCAGGGGCCACCTCAGCAAAAGTACGTGGTGGTTGACTGTGGTGTGTTTTATACCATGCCCCAAAAGAATGAGTTGGTGTGACCAAAGGCATTTCGCCTGTCAGCATCTCAAACATCATCACGCCCAAACTATAAATATCGGCGCGATTGTCTAATTCCTTCCCTTCCATCTGTTCGGGAGAAGAATAAGCCAGTGTCCCTAAATAGTATTTTGTTTGGTCGCCATTGGACTGTAGTAACTTAGCAATGCCAAAATCTAGCACCTTGACCAATTCCCCAAAACTAGGGTCTTGAATCACCAACATATTGCTGGGCTTAATATCACGATGAATAATGGGGTAAATCGCACCATCCACAGGGATACCGTCATGAGCGCACTTTAACCCCAAACTAATTTGCCGCGCCATACTCAAAAATCTGGGCAAAGAGAGATTTTTTTGGCGGATAATTTGGTTAAGGCTATCTCCTTGCAAGTATTCCATGACATAGAACGGCGTGTTATTTTCGTCTACACCGTAGTCCATGACTCGGACAATGTGAATACTTTTTTGCCCTAGTAAAGCACAAGTTTTTGCTTCGCGCTCAAAGCGGTCTTGCAACCGCATCTTTTTATTTTGTATGGACAGAGACAGAAACTTAACAGCTACAGGTACGCCGCCCAACAAAATATCCTTGGCACGATAAACACGGCCCATAGCTCCAGTACCAATTAACTCTTGAAGCTGATAGCGTTGGCCAAGTAAGCGACCAATGTTGGGGTCTGACATAAAAAATTCGACTCCAATGTTCAATAATCGTCAGTGATGCCTGTTCAATAGGCAGATGGTCAGTGTTTGTCTGCAAAAGTGCCTGCAAACAGACGGAACGAGTAGATGCACCTTGATTTTTGTTCCATCATGCACTTGATGCTGGTATATTTTTAGTTTGCCCAAATTTGACTAACTAGATATCTCGAAAACTAAGATTGGGCGCTAGGAACTGGGGCGGGGATTATTTATTCATATTTGGCTACGCTAAAAGCACTCAATAACCAATATCCAATATTCTATATTGACTGACGTTCTAAGCTGGCTTCTAGTGTATTAGTTAAAACATGTCCAGCCATCACACCACTGCTGAGATAATATGAGTTTTCGGAAATGCGGTACATAGTTTCAAAGCCACTACGACGTTGGCGATCGCCTATTACCCAGTAACGCTGCACAATGGTATCTAGACCAATCCAACCCTCACCTTCAACTTGTCCCCAAAGGTTGTGCTGGAGTAAAAAAGTATACTGACGCTCTCCATCATGCAAACGTCCCCGATATTGCAAAGAGATTTCCGCGCGATCGCTACCGGGAAAAATCAGCTTTGTTGCCATAGTGAACCAGTTATCTCGATTCCACGCAACTAAGGTCATACCCTTAACGCTGATTGGCATACCATGACGCTCCAACCAACTGCCTTGCATTGTCCAGCGTCCTGGTTCCAATAAAAAAGTATGAGCCACCTTATATGTTCCTTGTCTTGTTCCAAATACCCCTAAGACTTAAAGATATATTGTCATTGGTCATTGGTTATTTTCCCTACTCCCTACTCCCTACTCCCTACTCCCTACTATAATTTCCCCCAACAGCACTTCACAAGGCGCACCAGTGGCAGCAGGGAGGTTGCCGGGAATACCTAACTGTCGCCAGTAGGCTAAAACTGCAAAGGCGATCGCTTCTTTAAAATCTGCATTTAAGCCGACTTCATCAGTAGTCATTACTGGTACTGATGGTAACAACGACTGTAACCTTTGTTTTAAATAGAGATTGCGACTACCACCGCCACATAGTAGTACCTGCTGGGGCATTTGCGGTAAAAAAGTCTGATAACTGTGAGCTATGGAAGCAGCAGTGAGTTCTGTGAGTGTTGCTAACAAGTCAGCTGGACTGAGTTGGGATGATTCGGCATCCTGAAGACATTGTTGTAAATAAGCCACACCGAATAACTCACGACCAGTAGATTTAGGTGGTGGTAATTGAAAGTAATCTTGTTGCAGCCATTTTTCGACTAAGGGATGGTAAGGAGTACCACTAGCTGCCCAATTGCCGTTTTCGTCGTAAGTCTTAGCACCAGCTGATAAATGCTGTACTGCTAAATCCAACAAACTATTTCCCGGGCCAGTATCCCAACCACGAATTTTTTCTAGCCAATTATGATCACTACGTGGTGGAATGTAAGCAACATTGCCAATTCCCCCTAAATTCTGAATGCAACGTCCTATTTGGGGATGACTGAGTAAAAAAGCATCGACTCTCGGCACCAGAGGCGCACCATGACCCCCAATAGCAATATCAGCAACACGAAAGTTACTGACAGTTGTGATTCCTGTGAGATGGGCAATTAAAGCACCGCGTCCTATTTGCAGGCTGTAACCGAGGGAGGAATAAAAGTCTGTTGACTTTTGACTTCCCCGCAGGGGTGGTTTGTGGTAAACGGTTTGTCCGTGGGAACCGATTAAGGTTGCTGATGGGTGACCAATTTGAATGTTTTGGGCGGCTTGGGCAAAGGCGCAGGCGATCGCATCATCTATTTCTGCCAATTCTGCCATTGAGATGGCTTCCCCAGCACACAGCGCTAAAATTTTGTCTTTAAGGACGGGGGTATAAGGATATGTTTCTCCTGCTAGCAACTCAATTTTGAGATCCAAATCTGTACCCGAAATCTCTACTAAGGCCGCGTCTATGCCATCTACGGAAGTGCCGCTGATTAAACCGATGACGCGAGTAGGGGCGGTAGCTTTGGCTGTGAGGGACATATTTGTGAAGTGCGAGAAGTTAATCAACGGTAGTTTAACTTATACACCAATGTCTGAAGAAAATCGCTTCTGAGATTATCAATATGTAATAATAAGCCGATCGCATACCCTCGTCAGTTATCAATCGTGCAAGATACCGACTCTATTAATGACCTTGCGGCTGCGTTGCAACAACCAGCAGACCTTAGCTTTGAACTACCAGATCCAGAAGATGAACAGATTCTAGAGTCAGATTTTCAACAACAACTAGATGTAGCGTGGCAAGTATGCGATCGCTTCGATTTGCAAACCGAAATCTGGCGGGGACGAATTTTACGGGCTATCCGCGACCGGGAGAAAAGAGGTGGCGATGGTCGGGGTACTGGCTTCCTTCGATGGTTAAAGGAACGGGAAATCAGTAAAAGTCAAGCTTATTCCTGGATTCAATTAGCTAATAGTGCTGATACCCTGCTAGAAGAAGGCAGACTTGACCCTAGCGCGGTGAATAACTTTAGTAAACGTGCATTTGTGGAAACTTCTAAAGCTGTACCCGAAGTGCAACAAATGGTGAGTGAATCTGCCCAAAAAGGCGATCGCATCACTAGAAGAGAAGTCCGCCAACTCACCGACGAATGGACAGCGATGTCCTCGGAGTTACTACCAGAAGAAGTCAAGGTAAAAGCCGCCGAAAACTCCCTACCTCCGCGCTACATTGCCCCTCTGGTGAAGGAAATGGAAAAACTGCCAGAATCGCACCAGCAATTTATTCAAAAGGAAATTGCCGCCAATCCCGATGTTGATACCATCAAGCAAGCAACCACAGAAGCGCGTCACCTAGCCAGATATCTCAAATCTGCCGCCCAAGTCCAAGCTTTAACGCAGCAAGATATTGATATAGAAACAGCTCTAGAAGAAGCCCAACGAATCGGCTGTTTAAGTATAGCCGCCGACCTAGTAAATCAGGCATCCCAGATAGAACAAACCATTGCCAAGTTATACATGACCTGGAAACGCATCGCTAACTTAGCAGACCGGCTATATGTAGATACTGGTGCTAGTACACCCCACCTGCGATCGCTCCTCACTTGCATCGAACCCCTCGGTGGTGAAGTCATGGAACTGCAATTGAGTGGCGGGACGGAACATACAATTCGGTTACAAATTCAGGAGATGAGTTAGGGATTGGGACAAGGGGATAAGGGGACAAGGGGATAAGGGGACAAGGGGACAAGGGGACAAACAAAAATACTTGCTCCTCTCCCTCATCTTCCACCTAATCCGCAGCACAGGACGCACGGCTAGACACCTGGGGCATTACAGTGGGGGCTTGCGCGACTAGAATTACATCACCATTCGTATCCTTTAACCACCCTTGGGCTTCCACAATTCGAGTTTTTGGCTTGACAGAAGTAGCTTCTATGTGAATTGGTGTTTGCATACCACTGGCACGATTTTCACTTCCAGTTTCTAATGGAATCCAATCGGCTAGCACCGTATCACTCATTAAAGTTTCAGTGGGACTAGAGGCGATTCCTCCACGTCCTGTGACTACAAATGAACTTCTTTGTCCTCCCCTGGCATAGCAACCACTGGTAACTTGCTGGGAGGCATCAACTAAATTTAAAGGGAGTTCTACTAATCCATTACTGGGGTCAACTTCTGGTGTGTTAATTTCTACAGTGCCATTTAATGAGGGGTTTTGCTGAGAAAAGGCAGTGATATCGCTTGTTAGTAAGTCAGCGCGATCGCGTTGCACAAATCCAAATATACTTTTAGCAGTGATGGTGATTTTACCACCGGCTCCAGAAAAGGCGTTAGCAGTAATATCGCTATTTTCTAAAGGTGCAGCAACTATAAAGCCATTAGGTGCATTTATCATGATATTTCCACCATCTCCACCAGGTTCTGCTGTACCCGCATTAGTAGAAATTTGACTATTGCGACGCATTTGTAACAAATCTCGCACCTGTAGTGTAATATCTCCACCCTGGCCTAATGCACTATTAGATGAAAGTTTGCCTTGGTCGTCTAATAGTATAGAGTTAGCAGTTACATTTAATTCACCGGCTTTTCCTAGAATGGGTGTATTTCCTGGATATGTGTAACCCTGACCAACTCTACTACTGACACTGATTTCCGCCCCATCCCGGATCATTAATTGCCCTGTGGTGATTTTTACCTGTCCGGCATCTCCAGAAGTGTTGGTTGAGGCAAATAAACCACTAATCACACTGACGTTTCTTGCTGTGCCAATTAGTACTATGTGTTCGGAGGCGTTCACAATCAAATCTCCGCCTGCTCCTGTACCTGGGATTAATTGAAAATTCCTAAACGATGCAACAGAATCTGTTGCTATTTCTGCCCCATCTTGTATGAATAACTTACCTGTATTGATGATGATATCACCTGCTTTTCCCGCAACAGTAGTTGAACTCAATAATCCACTAGTTCTTACTTCATCAGTATTGGGGAAGGAAAAAGCACCAATTAGTTCTACTGTTTCAGAAGCATTTACAGTTAAGTTTCCTCCATCACCCGTACCTCTAGTCAAGGTAGATACTGCTGCACCATCCCGAATACTTAATTTTCTGGCATTAATAGTTATGTCTCCACCATCTTTTGTACCTGTAGCCTGAGTTCTTAAGCGAACAGGAAAACCGATTAATTCAACAATATCGCCCTGTACTTGGATATTGCCTTTATTCCCTTCGCTGTTACTAGCATCTACCTGAGATGGAATATTCAAACCGTCAACAGTTCGCTGAATTAGTTGAATATTTTGAAAATTTTGGACATTTTCGTATCCCAAAATCCAACCTTGAGGCGTTGGATTCAAACTGACTAGACTATTAGCAGCGACACTTCCTAACTCAATTCGTCCAGATGCTGCTGTTAAATTTCCACCCTCTAGAATGATATCACCACCTACAAGTGCTAAGGTTCTATCTGGTTGCACTTGTAAACCAACGGCGTTACTGGCAACATTTGGTGATGCTTGAGATTGATTGTGGATGGGATTGGCAATAGCGCCAAATTGTAAGCCAACAGGTACGCTGACTGTGAGTAGAGGAGTTGTTTGGGTATCTGCAACACTAAACTTACTACCATCAGCAAAGTTCAGACTACTGGCCGTACTCGCCACGAATGAACCTCCGATATCTAATGCAGCATGAGAACCAAAAATAATGCCATGAGGATTAATCAAAAACAAGTTGGCGGTGCCATTAGTTCTGAGAATACCGTCAATATGAGAAATATGATTACCTGTAACTCGGCTAATAATATTTTGAATATCCGCAGTATTTTTAAACTCAACTGTCATATTTTTAGGAACTGAAAACTCGTCAAAGCTGTGGAATAAGTTCATGCCAGCACGAGTTCCACCTTCAATAGTTTTGGTATTATCCTGTGTTGTTATGACAGAATTACTAGGTAGAGTACCATCTGGAGTGATTTGGGCAATGGCAAAGTTACCATTGCAAATTATTGCACCACTTATGGCATACCCTATACTTTTAAACAAGTTACCAAAATTACTCATACTTGCATATTGAATCTGGTGTGTTAAGTTTTATTGTTTACCAAAATTTACAAAAATCTCAGTTTAAATAAAACACTGTAAAAGCACAACAATATTGTTGTGCCTCTAAGAAAATACCAGATTTTTTTCAATTAAAAATATTTCTGATGATTCAAGGTAAAAATAGTATCAATTAAGTTGACCTAATATCAAGACTTAAATGCATACTCTATTACCATCTTCATCGTACCAGCAGGTTTTTTGTAGTTGCTTCTGCGATGGAATAACACCTGTCAGATGCTGAACTTTTTCTCCCTCAACAGCATCTTTAGATTCAATTTCATCAGTGTTGCTACTATAATCTAACTCTAAGGAATTACCTTCATTTTCGAGAGTTGCAGTTTCATCTTGCATATCCTCAGTTAACTCCTGTTGTAGGTTTTGAGATTCCATGAATTTTCTCCTTACAAGCTTGTACGATGTATAAACTTATCGTTTGATTTACTAATGAGTGCTTCATTTTGGCTTGCGGAGATTACGGAATAGTTTACAAAACTACATATTATTTTTTGGGTGATTTTCTCAAATAGGCTAGGAGAAAGGATTTTTACGTTCTTGTTGTGTGATTGATCACTTAAAGATTAAGCTATAGCGGTTAATTTAGTATATTTATCCGTAGAGAAAAGACGATCGCAGATGATTGTCCGAGGGCGATCGCCTTCCCTCGTCTCCCTAATTTTTAATCCCAGTCGCAGCGATACCCCGAATAAACTGACGTTGACCGATGAGAAATAGTACCATCACCGGTACAGTCGCTATAGTCACAGCCGCCATCATTAACGGCCAGTTATTGGTAAATTGCTCTTGAAACTCCGCTAAAGCCAACTGCACCGTTCTTAATTCCGGTCTTGTGGTAAATACCAACGGCTTAAACAAATCGTTCCATTCAGCAATGAAGGTGAACAAAAACAGCGTCACCAGTGCTGGACGGGCTAAAGGTAACATAACTTGCCACAAAATTTGCAGTCGGTTCGCCCCATCGATAGTTGCGGCTTCTTCCAACTCTACGGGAATTGTCTGGAAATATTGACGTAACAAAAAAATACCAAAGCCGTTGACAGCAGTTGGTAAAATCAACGCCCAGTAGGTATTGATCATGTGTCCCCACTTCAACACCAAGAAGATGGGTATCACCAATAATTGAAAAGGAATGACCAACGTAGCCAAAACAACCAGTAACAGCGCTTGTTTGCCCCGAAACTTCAACCGGGCCAAGGCATAACCAGCCAATGCCGAAGTGACCATTTGAAAAGCCGTCACCGCGATCGCCACTAAGGTAGAATTAGCAAACGCAATTAAAAATTTACCTCGTTCCCAAGCATCGCGGTAATTAGCTAAAGTCCAGTCATTTTTGGTTAAACCTTCTACAGTCCCTCCCGGAGGGGAAAAAGAGGTGAGAAAGACCACAAGCAGCGGTAGTAGGACAATAAATGCCCCCAATAGCAGCACTCCTAGCCTCAAAAAGTTGCCAGATTTTGGATTCCAGTTTGATTTGGACATGAGTTATGCGTTAAAGCTTTGTTTTAAGTACTAGAGCATCGTCCCCTGCAAGAGCTAATCTATAACATAGTGACTTGTTAAGTTAAATTAAACCATAGTGATCATTACCCTAAGATTAATAGGGAAAATTGAATTTTTGTATCAAATGATTCAAGTTTACAGGAGTAAACATACCATGCAGCAGCTTGCGCCCGAATTAAATCTTGATTTCCAGAGCGAAACTTACAAAGATGCCTACAGTCGCATCAATGCCATCGTCATTGAAGGAGAACAAGAAGCCTATGAAAATTACATCAGATTAGCAGAACTGCTGCCGGCAGATAAAGATGAGCTGATTCGTTTATCGAAAATGGAAAGTCGCCACAAAAAAGGTTTTGAAGCTTGTGGGCGCAATCTCTCAGTCACGCCGGATATGCAATTCGCTCAAGAGTTTTTCTCTGGACTACACGAAAACTTCCAAACAGCGGCGGCTGAGGGCAAAGTAGTCACTTGCTTACTGATTCAGTCTTTGATTATTGAATGTTTTGCGATCGCCGCATACAACATCTACATTCCCGTTGCCGATGATTTTGCTCGTAAAATCACTGAAGGAGTGGTAAAAGATGAATATAGTCATCTCAACTTTGGAGAAGTGTGGTTGAAAGAACATTTTGCCGAAGCCAAGGCAGAATTAGAAGCAGCTAATCGCCAAAACTTACCCATAGTTTGGAAAATGCTCAACAAAGTAGAAAATGATGCCCACACCCTAGCAATGGAAAAAGAAGCTTTAGTAGAAGATTTCATGATTCAATACGGTGAAGCTCTAAGTAACATTGGCTTTAGCACCAGAGACATCATGCGGATGTCAGCCTACGGACTCACAGCAGCTTAAGAAGTAGTTAGGTGCTGATTGCCTAAAAAGGCTATTTCCAGTGCAAAATACTTGCGACAACATCCTCAGCACTATCTGAGTTACCCCGAAGACATCTGACGCTTTGTTTACTTTTTTTTCTGAGTCATACCAATTTGCCAAAAGCATTCCACAGATATAAACCAGGAAACTAGGATAAAGTCTGGCTTTTTTAATTACGAATTACGAATTACGTATCGCTAAAGCGAAAGCTCCGCTAACGCGTTAGCGTGCCGTAGGCTCTATTACGAATTACGAATTGGTATTTTCCCCACCATTTAACGCTTTCGACAAAGCATACGCCTAATACATCAATACATGTTTGGTCTAATTGGACATCTGACAAGTTTAGAACACGCTCAAGCGGTAGCTAAAGAATTGGGTTACCCAGAATATGCCGATCAAGGGTTGGATTTTTGGTGCAGCGCCCCACCGCAAATTGTTGATAATATCACAGTTACCAGTGTGACTGGGCAGACAATTGAAGGGCGGTATGTAGAATCTTGCTTTTTGCCAGAGATGCTGGCCCATCGCCGCATCAAAGCCGCAACACGTAAAATTCTCAACGCTATGGCCCATGCTCAAAAGCATGGTATTAATATCACGGCTTTAGGGGGATTTTCCTCAATTATCTTTGAAAACTTTAAATTAGAGCAGTTTAGCCAAGTCCGCAACATCAAACTAGAGTTTGAACGCTTCACCACAGGAAATACTCACACTGCTTACATTATTTGTCAGCAGGTGGAGCAAGCGTCACAACAAATAGGAATTGATTTGTCGAAAGCGACTGTTGCTGTATGTGGGGCCACGGGTGATATTGGCAGCGCCGTCACCCGTTGGCTAGATGCCAAAACAGATGTCAAGGAACTTTTGCTAATAGCCCGCAACCATGAACGTCTCAAAGAATTACAAGATGAACTGGGACGAGGCAAAATCATGGCTTTGGATGAAGCACTCCCCGAAGCTGATATTGTCGTGTGGGTTGCCAGTATGCCCAAAGGTGTAGAAATTGACTTTAAAGGTTTGAAGCAGCCCTGTTTGCTAATTGATGGTGGCTATCCTAAAAACTTAGCTACAAAAATTCAGCACCCTGGCGTACATGTGCTAAATGGTGGAATTGTCGAGCATTCTCTAGATATTGACTGGAAAATTATGAAAATAGTCAATATGGATGTGCCAGCACGCCAGTTGTTTGCTTGTTTTGCGGAATCAATGCTGCTGGAATTTGAGAAGTTATACACGAACTTTTCTTGGGGGCGCAATCAGATTACCGTAGACAAAATGGAGCAGATTGGTCAAGCATCAGTGAAACACGGATTTAGACCACTGCTAGTTGAGACGTTAGTCGTGAGTTAATTACTCATGAATTAATACCAGTGTACTACTATACCCACCTTGAACAACTCCACAATCAACACTCATAACTTGTACGATGGCAACTACCGAGCGCAAACCGCTACTGTTAGATTTTGAAAAACCACTAGCAGAACTGGGCAACCGAATTGATCAAATTCGGCAACTTGCAGAAGAAAACGGCGTCGATGTTTCTGGTGAAATTCGTAAATTAGAAACACGGGCCATGCAGCTACGGGAAGAAATTTTCAGTACTTTGTCCCCGTCTCAGCGCCTGCAAGTAGCTCGTCATCCTCGTCGCCCGAGTACTCTTGATTACATTCAGTCCATTAGTGATGAATGGATGGAGTTGCATGGCGATCGCTGTGGTGGTGACGATCCTGCTTTAGTTGGTGGTGTAGGTCGTTTGGGCGGACAACCAGTGGTGATGTTAGGTCATCAAAAAGGCCGCGACACCAAAGATAATGTGGCCCGTAACTTCGGTATGGCTTCCCCTGGTGGTTACCGTAAAGCATTGCGTTTAATGGAACACGCCAATAAATTTAGTATGCCGATTATCACCTTTATCGATACCCCTGGTGCTTGGGCAGGTATCGAAGCCGAACATCAAGGTCAAGGGGAAGCGATCGCCTACAATTTACGGGAAATGTTTTGCTTTGATGTGCCAATTATCTGCACAGTTATTGGCGAAGGCGGTTCTGGTGGTGCTTTAGGTATTGGCGTAGGCGATCGCCTGATGATGTTTGAACACGCCGTTTATACCGTAGCTACTCCTGAAGCCTGTGCCGCTATTTTGTGGAAAGATGCTAGCAAATCTCCCCAAGCCGCGGTGGCCCTCAAAATTATTTCTCACGACCTGAAAAATCTGGGTATCATCGACCAAATATTGCCAGAACCCGTTGGTGGCGCTCATTCCGACCCCCTACAAGCTGCCACAACTCTCAAGCAAGCTTTGTTGGAAAATCTGGATGAACTCAGTCGGTTAACATCTCAAGAACGCCGCCAACTGCGCTATGATAAATTCCGCAAAATTGGCGTTTTTACCGAAGTTGCCCACTAACACCGAGGGAAATAACGGATTAATTCAACAGCAATGCTATAATTGCCTATGGCTACGTAAAGATTTTGAACAATCTAGTCAGCCATAGGCATTTATATTGTCAGCCAATCGACTCGATTTCATGAGCGGTTGATCTGATATTTCAATAATCAAGATTGAAAATATGATATAAATTCCCAGGCTAAAGATTTGTTGTCCTAACTTGGGAAACAACTGACGGGCAAAAATACCCACGTTAACAGAAAAAAATAGCAGTTATCAACCAGAAATCATGGGAATTTAAGGTTAATTTAATCTACCCCATTCGTAAGATTTAGATAATTGTCTAGAAAAAAGCTTTCGGAACTGCCAAAAAATTGGGAGAGCGCATGAGTGTTGAGAAACGACGTGCCCTAATCACTGGGGCCAGTAGTGGAATTGGCAAAGCAACAGCTTTAGAATTCGCCAAGGCGGGAATTGATGTCGCCTTAGTGAGCCGTTCTGTGGATAAATTGGAGACAGTAGCAGCAGCAGCCAGGCATACAGGAGTGACAGCCACCGCCTACGCCGTAGACTTAGCTAATGTGTCGCAAGTAAAAGCAAAAATCCAGGCGATCGCCCTTGATTTTGGGGGTATAGATATCTTGGTAAACAATGCCGGCATGGCATACACAGCCAACTTAAGTGAAACCCCCTTAGAAGATTGGCAGCAAATAATTAACTTAAACCTGACCAGCATCTTTCAGTGCATCATGGGCATTTTACCCTCAATGCGCGAACGCGGCACAGGCACAATCATCAACGTCGCCTCCATAGCTGCTAAACAACCTTTTCCCGGTTGGGGAGCTTACAGCGTCAGCAAAGCCGGCTTAATGACCCTATCTCAAACCCTGGCCCAAGAAGAACGCGCCCACGGCATACGTGTCACCGCCATTTGTCCCGGTGCTGTCAATACCGAACTGTGGGACACAGAAACCGTCAACGCCGACCTTGACCGCTCCAAAATGTTAACCCCAGAAATTGTAGCGCAAACAATTCTGCATACAGCCTTACTACCACAACAAGCCGTCATCGACGAATTGACCCTAATGCCTAGCGCAGGCGCTCTCTAATTAACTCTTTGCGCGCCAGTTGCTACAAGTCGGCGGAGCCGAGGACAGTTGCTTTATGCCGGGAAACCCGTCCACCGCACTGTCTCCCCAACGCACTGGCTTGCCTTTGCGTGTTAGCGCAGCGGGGCGTAAGCCCGAAAAATCCCCATAATTCCAAACATAACCAAAAATTAAATCATGACTATTGCCAGTTCCAACGGTGCCAACAGCTCAAAATCTCCCTTAATTCCCGACTTAGCAGAAGCCATCAGCCCTAAACCAGACCGTAACACCCACAACGGCAGACAACCAGATTTGCATTCACCTTCAGAAGAAGAAAAACAAGCAATGATGGATGCCGTTAGAGCAATACTAGTAGGAGTTGGAGAAGATCCAGAACGCGAAGGGCTACTGAAAACACCCAAACGTGTAGCAGAAGCCATGCAATTTCTCACCAGTGGCTACAACCAATCTTTAGAAGAACTCCTCAACGATGCCATCTTTGATGAAGGACATAACGAGATGGTATTAGTCAGAGATATTAACTTTTTTAGCCTCTGCGAACACCACATGCTGCCTTTCATGGGGAGAGCGCACGTTGCTTATATCCCCAACCAAAAAGTAGTAGGACTAAGTAAACTAGCCCGCATAGTCGAAATGTACTCCCGCCGCTTACAAGTCCAAGAAAGACTAACCCGGCAAATAGCCGAAGCAATCCAAACCATTCTCGAACCTCAGGGTGTTGCAGTAGTGATGGAAGCCAGCCATATGTGCATGGTCATGCGTGGCGTGCAAAAACCCGGTTCCTGGACAGTCACCAGCGCCATGGTTGGTGCATTTCAGGAAGAACAAAAAACCCGCGAAGAATTTTTTAACTTGATTCGTCACCAACCGGCGTTCTTTTAGGAAGTGGGGAGATGAGGAGATGGGGGGATGGGGGATGAAAACAAAAATTTTGGTATTGACTTCAATTTATTGCCCCTTGTCCCCTTGTCCCCTTGTCCCTACTCCCTACTTCTTAATTTCTCAAACAGCAATGCTACCTTATCTAAATCCTTATCACCTGGCTCAAGTTCTACACCACTAGATAAATCTATACCGTCGGGTTGCACTTGATTTAAGGCATCTACAACATTATTTGGCGTCAGTCCCCCTGCTAACAACCAAGGACAACTGGGTTTAAACTGCTGTAGCATTTGCCAGTCTAGAGTTTGTCCTGTACCGCCTAACTGTTGGGGATGGTAGGCATCAAGTAGTAAAGTGTCTACGTACTTAATGTAATTAAAGACTTGATTCAGCTGCTCTAAACTGCGTACCCTTACAGCTTTAATAATTTCTATATTTGGTAAACTTTGACGCAACTGATAGCAAAATTCTGGGGACTCATCACCGTGTAACTGAACACCAGTTAACCCAGAATCCATAACTATCTGGACGATTTCGGGAATGCTGAGATTAGCAAAGACACCGATTTTATCAATATTTTTCGGTAATGGTGCCACTGCTGCCCGAATTTGCTTTGTGGTAACGTATCGGGGTGAAGTAGGTACACAAATAAACCCTAGTGCAGTTGCGCCTAGAGATGCGATCGCTACAGACTGTTTTGGTTGAGTAATGCCGCAAATTTTAACCCGCATATAAATTTGAGATATTGGGGACTGAAAAAAGGTCTAAGTTTTACTAAAACTGTTCGGTTGTTTCCTGTAGAACTTTATAATTTTGGAGGTCTACATTAATTGTGTCATTTAGGAGATACCAGTATGATTTCATCAACCTTACTAGCAGTGCAATCCACCGTTCCCCCAACTCCCGCGTGGAGTCCTACGGTCGCTATCATTATTAGCATCAGTTGTTTCGTAGTGCTTTTGCTTTCTACCAAAATTGAGCAACCCCAAGTTGGTCCCAAATTGCCTGTCCTACCAGTTAGTGTCCCCACATTCATCGGTGCGATGGCTTTCGGTCATATTATCGGTGTTGGTATTGTTTTAGGACTAACTAATATCGGTCGTCTGTAGGTTTAAAGGGGCTAGTACCGCAAGGCAGAAGTCAAAAATCAAAAGTTAAAAGTCAAAAGTTAAAAGTCAAAAGGCTTTTATTCTAGGCTTTTTAACTGTTTGAAAGGTTATCTCTATTTACGCCCTACTGTACTAGGCACTAGGGACTAGGGACTAGGGGACAAGAAAAAATCTTCCTTATCCCCTATCTTCCTATCTCCCTATCTCCTCAACAGATGGAATGGTTTTGAGATTGCCCAATCTTGGCTGCACTATTTAATTTTGTTTCTCTCCAACTCAGCCAAGATTGTCAGGAGTCGAGACAAGTCAAAGATGACAGTCGGAAATCCCCACCCTCAGACGTTCGTGCTGGGGGTTTATAGTATGTCAATCTAGATGTGAGGGCAGCTTTTTCGTAATTCTTCATTTCTTTACTACAGGGGTGTTCTGGGTGATAAATGAGTATTTTATGGAAACTATGCTGTACTCTTCCATAAGTAATAATTGTCTAAACGTTATTTTAGCGTATAAAAATACACCGAAATTTGTACTATGAATTTTTGAAAATATTGAGCTTAAAGACGTACTCTAGTATTAGGAAAAAGTAATGCAAACAAATTGGAAAATTGGGTCTTTATTTGGCATTCCCCTATTTTTAGACCCGCTATGGTTTGTAATTTTAGGGCTAGCCACCCTTAACTTTGGGGTAGCTTACCAAGAATGGGGAACTGCGATCGCTTGGAGTGCTGGAATGGTGATGGCACTGCTGCTATTTGCTTCGGTGTTGTTGCACGAATTAGGTCACAGTTTGGCAGCGCGATCGCAAGGTATTAAAGTTAATTCTATTACCTTATTTCTATTTGGTGGGATTGCTGCCATCGAAGAAGAATCGAAAACTCCCGGAAAAGCTTTTCAAGTAGCCATCGCCGGGCCTTTAGTCAGCATTGCTCTATTCTTGTTGCTGAGTCTAGCTAATAATATTACACCCGATGCTAGCCCCATCAGTGAAATGGTTACAGATTTAGCGAGAATTAACTTAGTTGTCGCCCTATTTAATTTGATTCCCGGCTTACCTCTAGATGGGGGGCAAGTGTTAAAAGCAGCACTCTGGAAAATCACAGGCGATCGCTTTCAAGCTGTACATTGGGCAGCGAGGGCAGGGCAAATTTTAGGTTACAGTGCGATCGCCTTGGGTTTTGCTGTAGATTTCTTTACTAGGGAGTTACTCACTGGTTTGTGGATTGCGTTGATAGGTTGGTTTGCTGTGCGTAACGCCAACAGCTATGACCGTGTAACCACATTACAAGAAACTCTACTCAGTTTAGAAGCCAGCACAGCCATGACCCGTGATTTTCGTGTAGTTGATGCTGACCAGAGTTTACGTTCCTTTGCCGACTCCTTTCTTTTGGACAGCAACGCCCCAAGTATTTACTTTGCTGCGTCTGATGGGCGTTACCGGGGTATGGTAGCTATTGACGATTTACGCTTAGTAGAAAGAAGTGAATGGGAAAACCAAACTCTGCAAAGTATAGTGCATCCCTTGACAGAAATCCCCACTGTTGCCGAATCTACGCCTCTGGCTGAAGTCATCAACAAGCTAGAAAATGAACAACTACCTCGAATTACTGTGCTTTCGCCCGCGGGTGCTGTAGCTGGTGTCATTGACCGGGGCGATATTGTGCGCGCTTTGGCAGAAAAGTTAAATTTACGCATAACTGATGCAGAGATTCAGCGGATCAAAGAAGAGGGTAGTTACCCACCAGGTTTACAACTTGGGGTTATTGCCAAGTCAACTACAAATTAATTAAATTAGGAACTTTTAATCGCCGATAGTTAGGTTTTATCGGCGGTTACACTGTCAATTTTCCCCAGTTAGCATCTGCCTTAAAATTTCTGGTAAATTAGTAATTTCTTGAATTAAATCGTCGGGACTAAAGCCAAACATATTCAAAATAACGAGAATTGCAAAAATAGCGATCGCACTACTAATAAATGTTTTTAATGTTTTCAGAACTGCTTGGAAGATGATCAATGCAACAATTAATGCAGCGATTAAAATGACTATATTAGTTGGCATTACAGTATGAATATTGAAATAATAATACTATAGCAGCAAACCATATTTATTCGCTTTTATCCTAAATAGCAGTACTTTAGCTAGTGGTAGTGATGACAATAATTTCAAAATCTAGTGGCTGTCTGAGTAAGTATTTAGTGATGGAATAGATCACACATTTGGCTTATTCAACTAATTCTCTTGCTTGTAGTAATACCTCTTTATAAAGACAGTGACTCACCCAATATTGGGCATGATCAATCATGGCATCTAACACTGGTTGAACTTGTGTAATTATTCCTCTATTTTTCGCTAATAGGAGAATACCTAAAGTCCCAACTACTTGTAATCCTAAGCTTTGAGCTACTTGACGTGCTTCACGTTCATCTAATAAAATTTGTGTTTCACTAGTTTCTAGTGCAAGACTAATTGCTTCGCGTTCACCTTCATCTAATTCTGGTGGTATATTAGGCGCTATGCTTGAGATGGGAAGAACTTGCAACCATTTTGCGGAAATTGCTTGCAACACAAATTCTGATGCTGGAAATCCGGCCACAGTTGTTTCATCACAAACTGCTTGAGGAATAACAATTTGACCAAATGCAGCTTTCAAGATATCTAGACGATTAATAGCTGCAAAATTTATTAAAGGTGTAGCATTACAAACAACTGTCACAACTACTAAAAACCTACATTAATAGTTTCAATATCCTGAGCTAAATCTGCTTCATTATAATGGCGTTCAATTTTAGACCGTCCCAAAATTTGCTGAAATTCCCATACAGATAGGTTAGCTAAGTGACGCGCTTGAGCAAAAGTAAAAATATTTTGTGCATATAACTGTAGAGCTAATTCTATACGAATAGCTTGTTCTCCTTGGTTTAAAGAATTAGGTGATATTTGCAAGTTGAGTGGCAGGGTAAAGGAAACCATGAGATACTCCTGTTAAAGAGATTTTAATAACTAGGGTAATAATTTAAATTTTAACTTTTATATTGCTAAAACTTCTTCCCATTCAGACTGAGAGAGAGGCTGCACATTTATCTGCATGGCAAAACAATCACAAGCAGCGTTAGTTAAAGCATTCATAATTTGATCTAAATCCAAATTTACAGGTAATTGCACAGATGTCGCAGATGCTTCACCAAAAACTTGAGAAAACAATTCAATATCGGGTTCTAAACGGATAGAACCATGTTGCAGAATCACCTCACCTCGTCGCAACTGGGCACTACCAATCAGTTTAGTCCCATCTGATAATACTAAATCTGCACCTGTAGCCGTGCCAAAACAATTAGGATTGTGGATATAGCCTCGCCCAGTTGTACCGTAGCCCAATTCCACGCCAAGCGATCGCCATCCTTGAATTAAAAACTCACAAATTTTTGCGTATATCTCAAGGCGACTCCCACTAATTCCCGAAGTAATCACAGCATAAGTTAAATCACCTTGATGCAGTACCGCCCTACCACCAGTAGGACGGCGGACTAAATCTAATTTTTGACCCCGCCAAAGCAAATTTGTCCAAAATTCAGGATATTGACGTTGATGATAGCCGAGGGAAATGGCAGGTGGCGACCATGTATAAAATCGCAGAGTCGGGGGGTGTTGTCCAGATTGGTGCTGTTCTAACAACCAACGGTCAATCGCCATCTGCACATCGCCAGCAGCGTCTAGCAAGGGAATTAGTCGCCAAACCTGCTGACTATGAAAGTTTTCAATTGAATTTAACACTGATATGGGTTACGTTAAGCAGCACCAAACTGAGATTGTAAAACTTCATCGTTGTCATCAGCAATAGTTGCCACAATGGTAATCAAGCGTGAGACTTCAGCTGGTGATAACTCTTCTAAGATACGTGTCGATATGACAACTACCCGATTATCAATGATCCCAAAACGGGCTTCTAAAGTACTAGAACAGTTCATTTCCAAAAGATGTCGCATTAATTTAGGTTCATCTTTCGCAGGTAAGTTTAGTACCGCCGACCAAACTGTGATGGTATCTTCATCACTGGTTCCCGTGAGTTGGACAAATACTTCCACAGTACCGTAATTAAACTTCCAGAGATAGCCACCCTCTGGGCTATGACTCACCATCGCACTCTCATCTTGTTCTAGAGTACCGATGACACTTTCAATGACTTCCACATGGTTGACGGTTACAGTATCCACGTTTAGTCCGTTGCTAAGTAGGGTTTCTTGGTAGCTTGTCATACAGATTTTTGGCTCAATATAGTTAATGTTTCATCTACACATACTTTATAGCTTGTGCAGAAGGTTTAGTTGTAGTTCCTGAGGTAATACTCTGGTCATCAGTCATACCTACATCTGGGGATATTAATTATTACAGTAATAAATCTTACGTTTTATTTTGCTAAAAATTACCTGTAAGATAACTCTTACTGCACCTGCATTCCCGCAAAGGTGTACCACCTCGAAAGTTTAAGGATGTGCTAAAATATGTCCTCTTTTCCCCAAACTTTGCCCAGTCGTGATGTTCGTCAATTGGGTATTAATTTAAATCACTGGTATGTGGTGGCACGTAGTAGTGAAGTGACAAATAAGCCTATAGCTGTGGTAATTTGGCAACAGGCGATCGCACTTTATCGAGATAGTGCAGGGACAATTCACGCCTTAGAAGACCGTTGTCCCCACCGCCAAGTTAAACTCAGTCACGGGCAGGTAATTGGTAACGAATTAGAATGTGCATATCACGGTTGGCGCTTCAACTCATCCGGTGAATGTGCGGCTGTTCCCTACCTAGCAGCAAATCAAAAATTACCAAGTTGTCAAATTCGTCGTTACCCAGTCAAAGAACAAGACGGTTTTATTTGGTTATTTCCAGGAAATGGAGAACCTGCTATAGAACCGATGGGTTTACCAGAATGGGAACACCTTAATTATATTGCCACAGTTTCAATTATTAATTGTCATGCCCATTATTCTTATTTAATTGAAAACTTGATGGATATGTATCACGGGCATTTACATAACGATTTACAAGCTTGGGCAGCAGCATCCTTGCAAGATATCGATGAAGATGATAATCGTGTAGATGCTCATTATATAGCGCAAAGCTATTACAAAATAGATAAAATTTGGTCGATATCCCAGTTATTTTTTCCAGCGTTGAGAAAATTACATCCTGAACCATTGAATGTGAGTTATGTCTATCCCCATTGGGTTTCTACTTTGGGGCAAGATTTTAAAATTTATTGTTTATTGTGTCCGATAAATGAAACTCAAACCAAAGCTTATTTGATTCATTTCACCTCATTAAATGCCTTTTGGAGATTACATAAATTACCTGTGTGGTTTCGGCGGTTTGTCAAAAATAGTTTGTTTGGTGCAGCGCAAAAGTTACTTGATGGTTTAGTAGTTCAAGATGTGAAGTTAATTGAAGAAGAACAGCAAGCGTATTTACAAAATCCTCAAAGACGGAATTTTGAGTTAAATCGAGCTTTAGTGAGTGTGCAAAGGTTGATGCGGAGTCAAGTGGAGAAGTTGGGGTAATTTTTCCTGAACTTATGGAAGCACAACCAAGGGAGATTAGGCGTTACATTACAGCTAATGGCAAAGTTCCTTTTACAGATTGGCTGGATGATCTGCAACATAAGTAGAACGAATTGAAAAAACAACCCATGTAAAGTAATGTAAATTTAATGAAAATCAGTTTGTAGTAAGGACTTTAGTCCTTATTTGAGAACTAAAGTTCTCACTACAAACCTTGAATTATTTACCCTGTTCTACTTAGACAAGCCACGGCTAAAATTAAGGAGAGGCTAAGAGGTTGTTTTAAAAGTCCTTAGTGATGTATCAAATACTTTTAGATCCCCCTAAATCCCCCTTAAAAAGGGGAACTTTGAGAGGCTTTCCGCCCTTGAAAAGAGGGGTAGGGGGGATCAATAAGTGACTAAAATCACAGCCTACCACTTTTCAAACATCCTCTAAAACTACTACCTTATAATTAGGATTGTTTATAATGACCAGTAATTTAACGATTGAAGAACTCAAAACAATGATTTTTCAGCTACCAGTTGAAGAACTGATGGAACTGATATCAGAAATTGAAGAAAGACTGGACAATGTTAAAATGATGCAACTAGCAGAAACTGGATTTCAGGAATGGAATGACCCTGAAGAAGATATTTATCATGATTAGTCCTCAAACACCAGAAATCTGGCTAGTTCGATTTCCTTTTAGTGATTTAACTTCTACAAAACTTAGACCAGCTTTTATATTGGCTGCACATAGAGACGAACTAATTATACTAGGTATTTTTTCCAAAATTCCTGTTGGAGAACTAAGAGAAAGTTGGGTTTTGATTTCAGATAAACATCCTAATTTTTCACAAACGGGTTTAAAAAAGACATCTTTAATTAGAACTGATAAAATTGCCACGGTCAATGCATCGGTGTTTCAAAGGCAGTTAGGAACATTGCCCTCAGATATATTACCCTTAGTACAGGCAGCACTGAAAATATCTCTTAACATTAGTTAGATACTGCTGTCTAGGAAGGGGCAAAATAAAGATAGTAAGAGTGCCAACCCTCCATGAGTTATTGCCTAAATACCCGTTGTCCCAAGCCGGAAAACCCTGGTGATGTCAATTTTTGCCTGAGTTGTGGTTCCAAGTTACTCCTCAAAGAACGCTACCGCGCCATTAAACCTATCGGACAAGGTGGCTTTGGTAGAACCTTTCTAGCTGTGGATGAGGATAAACCCTCGAAACCGCGCTGCGTTATTAAGCAATTTTACCCCCAAGCCCAAGGTACAAATACTTTACAAAAAGCTGTGGAGTTATTTAACCAAGAAGCTATACAGTTAGAGGAATTAGGTCAACATCCTCAAATTCCCCATTTATTGGCATATTTTACCCACGATGATCGGCAGTATCTCGTACAAGAATTTATCGATGGGCAAAATTTAGCCCAGGAATTGGCACAATATGGGGCTTTTAGTGAAACGCAGATATGGCAATTACTCCATGATTTATTACCAGTACTGCAATTTTGTCATGCTAGACAAGTAATTCACCGCGATATTAAGCCAGAAAATATTTTACGCAATTCCAATGGCAAATTAGTATTAGTAGACTTTGGTGCTGCTAAATCTGCTACTGGTACAGCCTTAAATCAAACTGGTACAAGTATTGGTACTCCCGAATATGTCGCCCCAGAACAAATGAGGGGTAGGGCAATTTTCGCCAGTGATATCTACAGCTTAGGCGCTACTTGTATTCATCTGTTAACCCAGCGATCGCCTTTTGATTCCTATGATATAAATAATGACGCTTGGATTTGGCAGCAATACTTACAACCTCCTGTGAGTCCTCAATTGAGTCGCATTCTCGACAAGATGTTAGTCAGTATCCCCGTTCAGCGTTATCAAACAGCAGATGAAGTTATCCAAGATTTAAGTCAAAAACAGCAGGTAGTCGCTACTCCACAAATATCAGCAAAACCTGCAATTCAGCCACCACCTACTGTGATTACTAAAACTCCTAGCCAAATTGATTTGGAACTAGAAGAAATGAAAACCCAGTTTTTGGGCGGTGGTAAACCCCAACAGCAGCAAGTAAATTCACCAAATCCCACTTCTGAGCCTACTCCTCAAAGTGCTATAGATGAGGAATTGGCAGAATTAAAAGCCAAATATTTGGGCAATAATAATTCTCCAAATCCATAGGAATTTTTTAAACAATTGCTAAGTCCGCCCAGAAAGTCTCAAGTAGTGCTGGGCCGCTAAACTAAAGTTATAGACGACAGTAAATGTGAGACCTATTCAGGAATGCGACGATTTGCCTGAAACCAAGTAACCTGGATAAGTACGTCTGCTAATCGCATACTGATCAAGTCTGTTTATTTGCTGGATATTTGGCAATTAGTCTCATGATACAGATTCAGTCGGAACTAAAACACGTTGAAGAACTGCGCCAGTTGTTGCAGCAAGCTAGCTATGCTTATTACGTCTTAGATGCACCCATAATGGAGGATGCTATCTATGACCAACTGTATCGTGAATTGCATGAATTAGAAACTCAGTATCCAGAGTTATTAACACCGGATAGTCCTACTCAGCGCGTGGGTGAAAAGCCAGCAAAACATTTTACGTCTGTACGACACAATATCCCCCTGTACAGCTTGGAAAATGCGTTTAATCTTGATGAGTTGCAAACATGGGATCAGCGTTGGCGGCGACAAGTCCCACAAGTAGATGCGATGGAATATGTTGCAGAACTGAAAATTGATGGTTCTGCTTTGGCGTTGACTTATGAAAATGGCATTTTAGTTAGGGGTACAACTAGGGGTGATGGCGTAACGGGTGAAGACATCACCCAAAATGTGCGGACAATTCGCTCAATTCCCTTGCGGTTGAATTTTGATGGTTGCGAAAGTTGGGGAAAGGTGGAAATCCGAGGTGAAGCGTTTTTACCGTTGGAAGTATTTAAAGAAATCAACGCCGAACGACAAAAAGCAGGTGAACAGTTATTTGCTAATCCCCGCAACGCCGCAGCTGGTACACTCAGGCAATTAGACTCCCGCATTGTCGCCCAACGGCGTTTAGATTTTTTTGCTTACACCTTGCACATTTCCGGGATGGATGACGCGGCTGTAGCTAATACCCAATGGGAAGCTTTGGAGTTACTGGAAAAAATGGGTTTTCGAGTTAATTCCCAGCATAAATTGTGTGGCTCTTTAGTAGAAGTGGCTGACTATTACAAATACTGGGATACAGAACGGCTGAATTTACCCTACATGACCGATGGGGTGGTGGTAAAGCTCAATCGGTTTAAGTTGCAAGAACAACTAGGGTTTACGCAAAAATTCCCCCGGTGGGCGGTGGCTTTGAAATACCCAGCCGAAGAAGCACCCACCCGTGTAGAAAATATTGCTGTAAATGTGGGCAGAACTGGGGCGTTAACTCCGTTGGCAGAAATGCGCCCAGTCCAATTAGCCGGGACGACGGTTTCCCGCGCTACTTTACACAATAGCGATCGCATTATCCAATTAGACATCAGAATTGGTGATACTGTCATTGTTCGCAAAGCTGGAGAAATTATCCCCGAAGTGGTGCGGGTATTAACAGAACTGCGTCCTGATGATACCCAACCCTTTGAAATGCCTACCCATTGCCCAGTCTGTGGTCAACCTGTGGTACGAGAATCAGGGGAAGCTGTAACTCGATGTGTGAATGCTTCCTGTCCAGCAATTCTCAAAGGAGAAATCGAACATTGGGTGAGTCGGGATGCTTTAGATATTAAAGGCATGGGGGAAAAATTAGTCCATCAACTGGTAGATAGAGAGTTGGTGCATTCCGTTGCTGATTTATACAACTTGACAACCGAGAAGTTGTGTGGATTGGAAAGAATGGGGCAAAAATCAGCACAGAAATTAATAGATGCGATCGCTCAATCAAAAAACCAACCTTGGTCAAGGGTATTGTATGGTTTAGGTATCCGCCATGTGGGTAGTGTCAATGCCCAATTATTAACTCAGAAGTATCCCACAGTAGAACAATTGGCGACAGCTAAACAATCAGATATTGAGGGTATTTACGGTATTGGTGCCGAAATTGCCCAGTCTGTATACCAGTGGTTCCGCATTGAGGCTAATCAAGTTTTAATTGAACGTTTGCAAGGTGCAGGGTTGCAATTAGCGGCTACGGAAGAAATAAGTGTGGATACTGGTAATCAAAAATTAACAGGTAAGACTTTTGTAATTACCGGGACGCTGCCCAAATTATCACGAGATGAGGCTAAGGATTTAATTCAAAAGGCTGGGGGGAAGGTGACTAATTCGGTGAGTAAGAAAACTGATTATTTGCTGGTAGGAGAAGATGCGGGTTCTAAGTTAGAAAAGGCACAGGCTTTAGGGATTGCCCAGTTGACTGAGGCGCAGTTGTTGGAGATATTAAAAGATTAATAAACCGCAAAGAACACGCACGCAGCGATACCCTTAAGGGCTGTAGAACACAAAAAGAAGAAAAGAAAAGAACATTTCCCAACTACCTCCCATTATGCCAATTCAATTTAAATACGCTACTCCTAGTAGTAAAGAGGATGTTCAGCAACTAGGATATATCCTCGAACAGTGTTTTATCATGTCTGCTGGAGATAGCGCTATTTATATGCCGCGTATTGGTATAAACAATTTGCGCGCTATTTATCAAGACCAGCAAATTGTCGGTGGACTAGCAACGATCCCGATGGGTCAGTGGTGGGGTGGTCAGCGTGTACCCATGACGGGAATTGCTGCGGTGGGTATTGCTCCAGAATACCGTGGTGATGGTGCTGCGATCGCCCTCATCGAACAAGCTGTGAAAGAACTCTCTGACAAAGAAGTGCCAATTTCGGTGCTTTATCCCGCTACTCAACGCCTATATCGCAAAGCCGGTTACGAACAAGGCGGTAGTTATTGTACTTGGGAAATTTCTCCTGACAGTATTCAGTTGCAAGATAAATCGTTACCATTGCAACCTGTAATTGCCAAAAATCATGCTATTTTTTACGACTTATATCAGCCGCAAGCAAAACTCACTGATGGATATATAGACCGACATCCGGCTATCTGGCAAGGATTGACTCAACCAGATAATCAAGAAACAGTCTATGGTTATTTGATTGGTGAGATAGACCAACCCCAAGGCTACATTATATTTACTCAAGAGCGCACCAAGGATGGCGCAATTTTACGAGTCAGAGATTGGGCAATGTTGACACCTGCTGCGGTACGAACTTTTTGGAAGTTTGTTGCTAATCATCGTTCCCAAATTGACAAAGTGCAATGGAAAAGTTCTGTCGTTGATTTTTTAACATTGCTACTACCAGAACAAACTGCCAAAATTAAAAATCAAGAGCGTTGGATGCTGCGGATAATAAATGTCGTTAAGGCGTTGGAGATGCGGGGTTATCCCTTAGGAATTGACGCTGAATTACATTTAGAAATTCAAGATAACTTGTTGGCTGCCAACAACGGCAAATTTATATTATCTGTAGCTAATGGACGAGGAAAAGTTACCAAAGGTGGGAAAGGTGCGTTGCAGTTAGATATTAAAAACTTAGCCCCTTTATACACAGGTTTATTCACACCCCAGCAATTACAACTAAGTGGCAAAATCGACGCTACAGCAACGGCACTAGGAACAGCCACACAAATATTTACAGGTAATTCTCCGTGGATGGCTGATTTCTTTTAATATTCTAATTTTCCACCGCTTTTTACTCCCCACAACTCCTGCTCTTATTACTTTACTTGGACTTGTGTGTACACCGTAGTTTTGCTGCACTGTATTAGTACTGCAAGGCGGAAGGCTTAATTTTCAGTAGATATAATGTGTAAATCGATATTTTTATCTCTAATTAAATCTATGATTTGTTGAGTAAAAGACATTTTAAAAAATCTTTTCCATTTGGGCTGCTGGCTTTCACCAATAATAATTTGTGTAATGTGATGAACTGCTGCCACTTGAGCAATTTCTTTAGCAACACTTTGGCTTTTGACATATAAAAATTCACCCCCAAACTCGCGGCATAATCTCTCACAAGTATCGATGTGCAAACTTTCTTCTTTAGTCAAAAATTGTTCAGGATTTGCTACAAATACAGCATAGAGTCGCGCATTCATATAATTAGCAATGCGTGCGCCTCGACGTAACAACTGCGCTGAATCAGGATAAGTAGATACACACACTAAAACTCGTTCGTGAATATTGCAGTTTTGTCCTACAAAGTTGGCAGTATTTGCTTCTTCCTCAACTGTATCTGCAACTTCTCGTAATGCTAGTTCTCTTAAAGCGATGAGATTACGACGCTGAAAAAAGTTTTTTAGGGATTGTTCGATTTTATCAGGGGCGTAAATTTTGCCTTCTTGTAGGCGTTCTTCTAAAGTCTCTGGGGTAACATCAATGACAACAACAGCATCAGCTTCATCGAGTAAGTAATCAGGAATGCGCTCTCGCACCACGACACCTGTAATTCTTGCTACTAGGTCATTTAAACTTTCTAAATGTTGAATATTCACAGTGGAATAGACATCGATTCCTGCTGCTAAAATTACCTCTACGTCCTGATAGCGTTTTTCTCTTGGGGAACCGGGAATGTTGGTATGAGCAAGTTCATCCACTAAAACAAGTTGAGGGTAACGTTGGATAATGGCATCTGTATCCATTTCTTGCAGAGTAACGTTTTGATGGATAATGGCTTTGCGCTTAACTACCTCTAATCCATCAGCTTTTATGGCTGTTTCTTTTCGTCCATGAGTTTCTAAGATCCCGATAACTACATCAATTCCTTCTTGTTTGAGTTGATGTGCTTCTTCCAGCATTTTGTAAGTTTTACCGACACCAGGAGCCATACCAATAAAGATTTTATGTTTCCCGCGTCGTTGAGGACGAATATAAGAACTATCAGGGGAGGAGGTATGAGAATGAATCATAAAGCATCCAAAGCCAAATTAAGCTGCAAAACATTAACTCCAGGTTCACCAAATATACCGAGGAATCTACCTTCAGTGTTTTGAGAGATGAGGGTTTCAATTTGTTGGGTATCCACATTACGGACAGCAGAAATCCGTGATATCTGAGCTTGGGCGGACTCAGGGCTGATGTGTGGGTCTAAACCAGAGCCAGAGGTATAAAGTAAGTCAGCAGTGGGTTGAATATTAGCTTGTTGTAGTCGTGTGGCTTCTTGTTGAATACGTTGGAGAAGTTCGGGGTTACTGGGCGCGAGGTTACTGGCTCCTGACACACCAGTGGTAGCTACTTCGGGGCTGGTGCTGTAGTCAATAACACTAGGGCGGCTCCAAAAATAGCGATCGCCTGCAAAGGGTTGACCAATTAAGGCTGAACCGATGACTGTACCTTGATTGTTGGTGATTAAGCTACCATTGGCATGGAAGGGAAAGGCTATCTGTCCACAAATCAGCATGAATAAGGGATAAAGGAAGGCTGTTAATATCCACAAGGCTAAGGTGGAACGAATGGCTTTAGTAATTTGGTTCATTAGAATTTCTCCGGTTGAAAAATGACAAGGAATAAATAAGTGCTGACGGCTAAAGTGGCTATTCCTAAAAGTCCAATGGCGTAGGATGCAGCGCGTGATATTTCGTCAGGGGTGGCTGCGTATACGGTTTGTGCTAGGAATACGTTGAGGGAAAGGGTGAGGAAGAGAAAGAGAGATAAGTTTTTCATGATTTAAACGCAAAGGGGCGCAAAGGTTAACGCAGAGGGGCGCGGAGATGTCTATTAGGCTAGTCCTATGGTTGTGATGAAAAGGTCTATGATTTTGATGGCTATGAAGGGTGCTATTACGCCGCCAAATCCATAGATGAAAATGTTGCGTTGTAAGAGTTGGTCGGCGGTTAATGGTCGAAATTTTACGCCAGTTAGTGCTAGGGGGATGAGTGCGGGAATGATTAAGGCGTTATAAATTAGGGCTGATAAAACTGCTGATTGGGTACTTGCTAAACCCATTATATTGAGAGCGCTAACGCCAATTCCTGAGAAGATGGCGGGAAGGATGGCGAAGTATTTGGCGATATCGTTGGCTATGGAAAAGGTGGTGAGTGCGCCACGGGTAATTAGTAATTGTTTCCCAATGGTGACGATATCAATTAACTTGGTGGGGTCAGAATCTAGGTCTACCATGTTAGCAGCTTCTTTGGCTGCTTGAGTACCTGTATTCATAGCCACGCCTACGTTTGCTTGGGCTAAAGCTGGGGCATCGTTTGTGCCATCTCCAGTCATGGCTACAAGTTTTCCTTGGGCTTGTTCCGTTTTAATGACTTCGATTTTGTCTTCCGGTGTGGCTTCGGCGATAAAGTCATCAACTCCGGCTTCTGCGGCAATTACAGATGCAGTAATCCGGTTATCTCCTGTGAGCATGATAGTTTTAATTCCCATGCGTCGCATTTGGTCAAATCGTTCCCGAATCCCCGGTTTAATGATGTCTTTGAGGTAAATTACACCGTAGATATCATTATTTTTGCAAAGTGCTAAGGGAGTACCACCTAAGCGAGAAATTCGCTCAAAAGCAGTATCTAGTTCCGGCGTTAATTTTCCCTGGCGAGAACGAACAAAGCCTTTAATGGCATCTACTGCACCTTTACGAATTTCTACCCCATTGGATAAATCAGTACCACTCATGCGGGTTTTGGCAGAAAATTCAATCCCTTCTGCTTGCTTGGTGTCAAAATCTAATTTTGCCCCTAATTTTTCTGCGAGTTTGACGATTGATTTGCCTTCTGGGGTTTCATCAAACACACTCGATGCTAGGGCAACTTGCGCTACATCTGCCATTGCATAACCATTTACAGGAATAAATTCTTCTGCCAAGCGGTTTCCCAAGGTAATCGTACCTGTTTTGTCTAAAATCAGGGTGTTAATATCTCCGCAGGCTTCTACTGCACGCCCAGAGGTGGCAATGACATTAAATTGGGCGACTCTATCCATGCCGGCAATACCAATAGCACTTAATAAGCCGCCGATGGTGGTGGGAATTAGGGCTACTAGTAAGGCGATGAGGACGGCAATACTTATTGGTGATTTAACGTAGACTGACACTGTAGGTAGTGTGGCAATCACAACTAAAAATACTTGCGTAAGAACTGCCAACAATACTGTTAAAGCAATTTCATTGGGTGTTTTGCTGCGGGAAGCACCTTCTACTAAACCAATCATTCGGTCAAGAAAGCCTTCTCCTGGGTCATTAGTCACCCGAATTATGAGTTCGTCGGAGGTGATACGGGTTCCTCCGGTGACTGAACTGGCAATGTCTGAACCTGGTTCTTTTAATACTGGTGCTGATTCTCCTGTAATTGCCGATTCATCCACGGAAGCCACACCTTGAATTACTTCACCGTCGGCGGGGATGATATCACCAGCAGTTACTTTGATTGTGTCACCGCGCCGTAAGGCTGTGGAACTTACTTCTTGGAGGGAACCATCGGGGAGAATTTTTTTGGCTTTGGCATCGGATTTTGCCGATCGCAGGGCATCAGCTTGAGCTTTACCTCTTCCTTCGGCTACGGCTTCGGCAAAGTTAGCAAAGACAAGGGTTGAGAATAAAATTAGGGTGATAAGTCCGTTGAATAATCGCGGATTTTCTCCTGGTGTGGGGCCAAATATGTTAGGTGCAATTGTCATCAGTGCTGTGACGATAGTACCTAGCCAAACTACGAACATGACTGGATTTTTTATCATGTTACGTGGAGACAACTTGGCAAATGCTTGTTGAAATGCTCTTGTGTAGAGTCCGCTTGGTTTGGTTTGGGGTTTATGTTTGCGTTTTTTTCGCGGTTGTGTAGTTGTTTGCATTTTGGGGTGAATAAATTAAATTTTGTTTTCTCACGCAAAGGCGCAAAGGCGCGGAGAGGAATGAGGTTTTATTTTGAATTTTGTTCGCGCAGCGTCTCCAAAGGAGATATTTTGAATTTTGAATTGATTCACCCTCCTGTCGCTAGTTGGAATGCTTCTGCTATGGGGCCTAAGACTAAGGCGGGGAGGAATGTAAGTGCGCCCAGGATTAAAATTACTCCGCTTGTGACTCCTGTAAAGAGTCTGGTGTCTGTTCTCAAAGTACCTGTGGTCATAGGAACAGGTTGTTTACGAGACATACTATCTGCCAAAAGTAGCAGTGCAATAATTGGTATATAACGCCCCGCCAACATACTGGCTGTGGCGCTGAGGTTCCACCAAAGTGTGTCATCACCTAATCCTTCAAATCCTGAACCGTTGTTGGCGGCGGCGGATGCGTATTCGTAAACTACTTGGGAAACTCCATGAAATCCTGGGTTGCTAATACCTGAGAGGGTGTCAGGAAAGGCGAAGACTATGGCCCAGGGAATCAGGATGGCGAAAGGATGAACTAATAGAACGACGCTGGCAAGGACGATTTCTTTTTTCTCGATTTTGCGTCCTAAAAATTCCGGTGTTCTTCCCACCATTAAGCCTGTGAGGAATACTGCCAAAATTAAGTAGATGTATAGAAAAGCTGTGCCGCTTCCTTGTCCTCCCCAAATGATTTGCAAGAACATATTAAAGAGTGTGGCAAATCCGCCGGTCGGCATTAAGGAATCGTGCATTCCGTTGACAGCACCGCACATTGTGGCTGTGGTCATGACTGCCCAGAGTGCTGTTTGCGCCCAACCAAATCTCACTTCTTTTCCTTCTAGGTTGGGTTGCTGTTCTCCTAAGAGGGGATTAACTAGGGGATTTCCTTGAAATTCGCCTACTGTTGTAATTCCTACTAAGAAAACAAAAATGATAAATACCATCCAAAATACTAACCATGCTTGCTTACGGTTATTACTAAATACACCGTAGGTATAAATTAGGGATGCGGGGATGGCAACCATGATGCAGGTTTCTAATAAGTTAGAAAAGCCATTGGGATTTTCAAAGGGATGGGCTGAGTTAATTCCAAAGAAACCACCACCGTTTTCTCCCAGTTCCTTGATAATTTCAAAATGGGCAACTGGGCCACGGGCAATTACTTGAGTTGCGCCTTCTAAGGTGGTTACTGTGGCTGGCCCCTCTAAGGTTTCTGGTACACCTGCTAATAGTAAAAGCAATCCGCCAACTATTGATATTGGTAATAATATCCGGGTGATTGATTGGGTTAGGTCAGTGTAAAAGTTACCTAATGGTCTGCCAGTTAAACCCCGAATAAAGGCGATCGCAACTGCTAAACCCGTTGCAGCCGAAGTGAACATAAAAAAACCGAGGGCAAATACTTGGCTGCTATATGTATAGGTTGTTTCACCTGAGTAATGCTGTTGGTTGGTGTTGGTGAGAAAGGAAATGGTGGTGTGCAGTCCTAAATCCCAACTTGGTGCATCTAACCCTGTGGGATTTAGTGGCAACCATCCTTGAAACATCAGGATGAAGTAGGCAAAAATCCCCATAATGAGATTGCTACACAGCAATTCTTTGGCATATTTCCAGCCTGTGAGATTTTCTTGGGGACGTACTCCACTAATGGCAAATATTACTCTTTCCAAGGGATTAATTATGGGGTCGAGTAGTGTTTGTTCTCCCATAAATACTCGTGCCATATACCTTCCCAGTAAGGGAGTTGTGGCAATGACTATTAGTAAGGTTAAAGTAATTTGTATCCATCCTTGTAACATGAATTAAGAAGGCTCCCGATAAGTTATTTAAGACTTTTAATTGGACATTCTTGGGATGAGTAGTGAACCGGATGCGTTTTATTTAGGACAAATTTTAGCTCTGGAACTGAGGCTGCATTTAGAGCTACAGCCAGGATGTAATCTTCACACCAAATTATTGGTTCGGCACTGGTTAGGATGATTTTGTTATCTCGAATAATTCCCAAAGCAAAGCATTTTTCTGGTAATTTTAAGCTGGTTAAGACAATGCCACAATGACAGCTATTATTCATGATTTTTGTACTTATTAAACCTAATGCCATGTCAGCATTTATCTGATTAATAGAGAACATACTTTTTAGTTCTCCAACTTTGTAACAATTGATATCATCAGCTAATTTTTCAATTAAAACAAGTATTAGAAGGGTATAAGCTGGGGTTTATTTTTCTATATTTAGTGTTTACTTCAGGTATACGCAATCGTTTATGATGTTTAGAAGGGTGTTTATTTTTAGCTAAACACTCTAGGAAAAAACATTACTAGAGGAAATACAATAGAATAAATTCAATAGGGATGTCAGATAATATTTTTGAGAGTCGTAACGCTCAAATAAAAGCAAAAAAAGATATTTAATTAGCAATACTTAATTTATGAAATGAGACATCTTATAACTAAACGTTTTAATCAAGAATCGCGTTTGGGCAAATATTTATTCATTGCTGGTTTATATATATTTGTGATTGTTCTGGAGTTCTCTACGCCCATTCCTTACGTTTTCGGGTATCTCTATACAGGCCCGATTTTATTGACAAACTCCTGGTTGGGGAGGCGGGCGACTTTTCAAGCCACTCTTGCGGCTGTGTTTTTAACCATGTTGAATCTTGTAGTACCAGCAGGCGAAATCATCAATGCTTCGACAATTGCGAGTAGAGCGATCGCCTCGCTGGCGTTGATTGTCACAGGTATGTTGAGCGATCGCCTGCGTCTTTCTGAAGATGCGATCGCCTTAACTCGTGCCAAACTAGAAGCACAAGAGGAATTAGTCAGAGTCCGAGAAGATTTTGCTTCTACACTCACCCACGACCTGAAAACGCCCTTATTAGGAGCAATTGAAACTCTCAAAGCCTTTGAAGCTCAAAAGTTTGGCCCCATACTACCAGCACAGCAAAAAGTTTTAGCCACAATGGCGCGTAGTCATCAAACTTCACTGCAATTGTTACAAACTTTATTAGATATATATCGTAATGATACTGAAGGTTTAGAACTTAACTTAGCACCTGTAGATTTAGCTATGCTGACAGAAGAAGTAGCTAGCACTCTGACTGAGTTAGCGGCAAATCGGCGTGTATATCTTTCAGTTAACTATGGTGCATCTGATTGGCGACAATCTTTGTGGGTGAAAGGTGATGCTTTACAACTGCAACGAGTCATCATCAATCTCTTAGTCAATGCCATCAACCATTCGCCTCGCAATGGCCGTGTGGAAGTCGTGTTAGAATCCCAATCTGCCTATCAAGTTGTGAAAATTTTGGATACAGGTGCGGGTATGCAGCCTGAAGAGTTTTCCCATTTATTTGAGCGATTTTATCAAGGACATAGCCAACGCCAAACCAAAGGTTCAGGATTAGGACTTTATCTATCTCGTCAAATTATTACAGCCCACGGCGGTATAATCTGGGCAGAGAACATATTACCCGTTGGAGCTATGTTTGCATTTAAGCTCCCTGTATCCCCGTTCCAGTCCTCTCTAACTGCGTGAGATGCTGTCTACCCCCATCAAAATTCTCTTAGTTGAGGATGATGAACTATTTCGTTTAGGCTTGCGCGTGCGATTGCAGGAAGAAATTGGGCTGGAGATTGTTGCTGAGGCTGAAGATGGTGAAACTGCTATTGAGTTAGTTAGTCAACACACTCTGGATGTGGTGTTGTTAGATGTGGGATTACCAGGTATTGGCGGACTTGAGGCGTGTAAACAAATCAAGCAGCAAAATCCTCGTTTACCAGTTTTAGTTTTAACTTCTCATTCTCAAAAAACCCTGATTTCGCGTTTGATTGCAGCTGGCGCTCAAGGTTATTGCCTTAAAGGAATTGCTGCGGAAAAATTAGTATTAGCACTGCGTTCTGTGGCTGTGGGTGCATCCTGGTGGGATGAAACAGCAACAAATGAAATTCGTTCTACTTTTAACTCTGAGCCATATTTGGAAAATATTACCAAACCTACTAATCCTTTGACTCAACGTGAACAAGAAATTTTGTCTTTTTTGGCAGCCGGAAAGACTAACCAACAAATTGCCCTAGAACTATATATTACTCGTGGAACAGTGAGAGTTCATGTTCATGCTATTTTACATAAACTAGAAGTAAGCGATCGCTCCCAAGCTGTGGTTATGGCTATGCAAAAAGGCTTAATTAAAAGCAACTTGATGATGGAAGAATAATACTATTTCACTGCTAAGTAGAACAGGGTAAATAATTAAAGGTTTGTAGTGAGAACTTTAGTTCTCAAATCAGGACTAAAGTCCTGACTACGAACTGATTTTAGGTAAATTTACATTATTTTACATAGTTTGGTTTTTTCAAGTCGTTCTACTTAACCTTTGACTAACTAACTCAGCCGCTAACTTTATGGCTGCTTGCATACTTGTCGCGTCAGCAATTCCTTTACCTGCAATATCAAATGCTGTGCCATGATCTGGGGAAGTCCGCACAAAAGGTAAACCAATAGTAGTGTTAACAGCGCGGTCAAAGGCCATCAACTTTACAGGAATTAAACCCTGATCGTGATAAAGCGCTAAATACCCATCTGCGGGATTTTTAACAACAGAATTGCCATACCAAGCTTGACCAGGTTTAACCCACATTGTATCTGGTGGTATTGGCCCCTCTAGCTGCCAATGAGGACGATTTTGCCGTTCTTTTTCTAACCAGGGAATCAACCAATCTTGTTCTTCATTTCCCAGTTGTCCTTGTTCGCCACTGTGGGGATTTAAACCTGCGATCGCAATTCTCCCATTGTCTATGCCAAAGTCTGATTTTAAACACTCCACCAGTAAATCTAGTTTTTTCGTCAATAAATGTGGTGTTAATGTCTTGGCTACTTGACTTAGGGGAATATGTGTAGTTGCAAGTAAAGTGCGGATTGTCCAATTAGTATGAGGCGATCGCGCGACAAATAACATCCCAAAACGGTTAACACCTGATTTCTCTGCCAAGAGTTCCGTTTGTCCTGGATAATGATATCCGGCTGCTTTCCAGGCCGATTTAGCTATGGGCCCGGTAACAATACCATCAAATTTACCAGCTAATGTGCAGGCGATCGCGTATTCCATATAAGCAAAACTAGCTGCACCACTAGCCGCATTTCCGGTACCAATAATAATGTTGTCGGCAATTTCCTGATTTAATGGCACATCCATAACTTGCAGTTCGCTGGGATTTATTAAACCTGCTAAATTCAGCTTCTCATAAATCTCTAATAGCAAATCCTTACTACTTACTACTGTTACGTCACAATTATGACTAACTGTCGTATCTGCCAAAGCTTTTAAAATTACCTCTGGCCCAATTCCTGCTGGATCTCCTAGTGTCAACGCCAAGCGGGGGCGATGCTTTTTATGTATATTTGGCGAGTTATTTTTGTTTATTTGATACATATCATTGCTTAATAATCTGTTGACGACAATACTTCCCTATCCTTAAATTAGGGATTGAAGATAAAACTGGTTTAAAATTATTTACACAGGACTAATCCAACAGTAGCTGTTGTAGAGCTAGTTTACCGGAGTCTGCATCAGGACATTGGTAGACGTAAAATTCAAATACCTGGATCAAATGACTGGTGAACATTAGATGAGAGTAATTGCTCCCGATCTAATAAAACAGCCTCAGACTCAGGAAATCTTCAAACCATACGCAAAGGAGAATCACATCAATGGGCGGCGAAATTTTAAATGCAGCACTGTTATCTTTCGGTTTAATTTTTGTAGGTTGGGCTTTAGGCGCTTTATTACTGAAAATTCAAGGCGCAGAGGAATAATTATTTTCTAGGGGCTAGGGGCTAGGGGCTAGAAGCTAGAAACAAGGCTTTCTTCTCATCTTCCCAGTCTCCAGCCTCCAAATTTAGTTTCTGAAAAAAACGTAAACTTTTGTTTACGGAGATAATTCTGTTAATATTCATTTAATAAAACTTAACAATTTATTAGTACCCTCATGACTTTATTAATCGTCGGTGCAACAGGCACCTTAGGAAGACAAGTAGCTCGTCGTGCCATCGATGAGGGATATAAGGTACGGTGTCTTGTACGGAGTACCAAAAGAGCTGCTTTTCTCAAAGAATGGGGTGCCGAATTAGTCCGCGGAGATTTGTGTAACCCCCAGAGCCTCACAGAAGCGATGGAAGGTGTCACCGCAGTCATTGATGCTGCTACATCGCGGGCGACAGATTCACTGACTATTAAACAAGTAGATTGGGACGGACAAGTAGCATTAATTCAAGCAGCGAAAACTGCTGGTGTTGAGCGTTTTATATTCTTTTCTATTCTTGATGCCGAGAAGTATCCAGAAGTGCCGCTGATGGAAATTAAGCGATGCACAGAACTATTTTTAGCTGAATCTGGGATAAATTACACAATTTTACGGTTAGCTGGCTTTATGCAAGGGTTAATTGGTCAATATGGCATCCCCATTTTGGAAAATCAACCAGTCTGGGTAACTGGTGATTCTTCGCCTATTGCCTATATGGATACTCAAGATATTGCTAAGTTTGCTATCCGCGCCTTGAGTGTCCCAGCCACAGAAAAACAAGCTTTCCCTGTAGTTGGTACTCGTGCTTGGAGTGCTGAGGAAATTATTAACTTGTGTGAACGCTTGTCTGGCAAAGAAGCTAGAGTCACACGGATGCCAATTAACCTGCTGCGTACCGTGCGCCGCATCATCCGCTTTTTTCAGTGGGGATGGAATGTTGCTGACAGATTGGAGTTTACAGAAGTCTTAGCTAGTGGTAAACCGTTAAATGCCCCGATGGATGAAGTATACCAAGTCTTTGGGTTAGACCAACAACAAACCACAACTCTCGAAAGCTACCTGCAAGAGTATTTCAGTCGCATTATGAAGAAGCTCAAACAGCTAGACTACGATAAAAATAAATCTAGAAAGAAAGACCAAAAACCAAAAAAAACTCCCTTTAAGCAATCTTCCAAAGTTAATAGTCAATAGAGGGTAGAGAGATGGTGAAAAAGCAGAGGGTAGGGGAGAAAAATGGCCCACAATTCCGCTCGGCTTTAAACCTTATCTTTTGGTCAAATTTCCCTCACTATCCTTATCTGCTGATAAACATGGGATTCCCAGTGATTTTTTGGCAGACTAATGACTACACTGACCAAAATATGTCAGGATGACATAAGTAAAAAGCATCGTTAAAACTTGGATATTTAAGTGTGCCGAAAGCAGGCATTATATACAATGACGTTAAACCGATAGCGGGTCGCATCGCTATCGAACTGAAAGACCAGCTAACCGCTGCTGGTTGGGATGTATGTATCACTAGTAGCATCGGCGGCATATTGGGCTACTCTAACCCAGAGAGTCCTGTATGCCACACGCCAGTTGATGGACTGACACCCCCTGGTTTTGACTCCCAAATGAAGTTCGCTGTGGTTTTAGGAGGAGATGGCACTGTTTTAGCAGCATCTCGTCAGGTTGCTCCTATTGGTATTCCCCTGCTAACGGTGAATACTGGTCATATGGGATTTTTGACGGAAACTTATCTGAATCAACTACCCCAAGCCATAGAACAGGCCATCACAGGTGAGTATGAAATTGAAGAACGAGCCATGCTCACCGTCAAAGTGTTTCGCGGTGATTGTGTACTGTGGGAAGCCCTCTGCTTAAATGAAATGGTTTTACATCGAGAACCATTAACCTCGATGTGCCATTTTGAAATTGCTGTAGGGCGTCATGCGCCAGTAGATATTGCCGCAGATGGTGTGATAGTTTCTACTCCTACAGGTTCTACAGCTTATTCCTTGAGTGCTGGTGGCCCGGTGGTAACTCCTGGTGTTTCCGTTTTGCAGTTGATACCCATTTGCCCCCATTCTTTAGCTTCTAGGGCATTAGTGTTTCCCGATACAGAAACAGTGAGTATCTACCCAGTCAATATCCCGCGATTAGTGATGGTGGTAGATGGTAATGGCGGGTGTTATATATTTCCGGAGGATCGAGTATATTTAGAGCGATCGCATTACAGTGTCAAATTCATTCGTCTACAACCACCCGAATTTTTCCGGATTTTACGAGAAAAACTAGGTTGGGGTTTACCACATATCGCCAAACCTACTTCGGTAGAATTGCCTTAAGTATGGGACATTGGGTAATGGGGTCTTGGTGAGAAAGAAAATCTTTCTTTTTCCTTGTTTAGTAATTTTTCCAGAATTACTGGTATAAGGATGGAATTGGGAACTAGTGATTAAAATTGCATTGGAGAACTCGATGGCTGATACCTGAACCTGCTCAAATAATTTCGGCAGGGTATTAATTCAGGCTGTATCCATTAGCTGATAGCTGATTGATTATTTGAAAATCCCACATCCCACATCCCCAATTCTTATGACAATTGCTCATAGTCCGTGTGTTCTGGTGATTGAAACCGATGAAAGCCTAGCAAATCAGCTGGCTTTTGATTTACAAGAAGCTGGCTATGAGCCGATTTTGGCTCATGATGCGGCTAGCGGTTTGCAATACTGCCGTGATAGCCAACCTGCTTTAATTGTTGTAGACCGGATGCTCTCAGGAGAATCGGGACTCTCGTTGTGTAAAAATCTTAGAAACGCTGGTATGTGCGCCCCTGTGTTGGTAATGATGGCCAGGGATACAGTAGATGACCGTGTAGCCTGTCTAGAAGCTGGGGCTGATGATTATGTAATTAAGCCTTATCGCTCAGAAGACTTTTTGAAATTAATTCGCCTTTATTTAAAACCTGATATTGATACCACCGAACAATTACGTTTCGGAGAATTGGTTTTAGATATAGCCACCCGTCGCGCCATACACAACGGACGGACAATTGATTTGACAATGAAAGAATTTGAATTATTAAAATACTTAATGGAGCATCCCCGCGAAGTGTTAACCCGTGAACAAATTTTAGAGAATGTCTGGGGTTACGACTTTATGGGGGAATCGAATGTGATAGAAGTGTACATTCGCTATTTACGCCTGAAGATAGAAGACGAAAATCACAAGCGCCTAATTCAAACAGTACGGGGCGTAGGATACGTATTACGAGAATCCTAAGTGATTTAAGTGATGCCTGGGGCGGGCTACACCAACACCTTTTTTCAAGGTTCATATTACAATTACCGAAAGGATCAGGAAACGAATATGGCAGACGCAAAAAACGTACTAGGTACAAACTTAGAGAGTTGCTGTACTTCTCCTTTGACTGGGTATTACCGCGACGGGTTTTGTAGTACAGGTGGACAGGATTTTGGGATGCACGTTATTTGCGCCCAAGTGACAGCAGAATTTTTAGAGTTTACCCAATTGCAGGGGAATGACCTCAGCACACCCGTTCCCCAATTTAATTTTCCGGGATTACGTCCAGGCGATCGCTGGTGTTTATGTGCCGCTCGTTGGCAAGAAGCATTAGACGCCGGTGTTGCACCTCCTGTTGTTCTTGGCGCCACTCATGCTAGAGCCTTAGAGGTTTGTTCTCTAGATGATTTGCAAAAACACGCATTAGACGAGTAGTTTATCAAGTTATATTGACATATTTTGCTGTCACGCCTAAATTGGTGTATGTATACACCATCAATTGACAATCACTACAAGTAGCCTCCTAGTGTTCAGCTAATTAACAGGCAAAAATACTACCAAATCTGACTCTGTTTGCAGAGGTGTTGGAGATTAATCTAATTTTTGACGTCTCTTTGCTAATTACTGTTATATTAAAAATACCGAGCGTTCGATATAAATAAATCCAATCATGCCTAAGATAGTTGACCATGACCAATATCGCCAAGAACTCCTCGGAAAATGCTTTGATTTATTTGCCGAAAAAGGTTATGGTTCGGTCACCATGCGACAAATTTCGCAAAGCTTAAACGTGTCTACTGGTACGCTTTATCATTACTTTCCCAGTAAACAAGCTTTGTTTGAACAATTAGTCGAGGAGATTAGCAAGCAGGATGTCAGTTCAGCATTGGCTGAGATGCAAGGATCTCAAACACTGCGCGAAGCAATGGCAGCTTTGGGTAAATATTTAATCAAAAACGAAGATTATTTTATTAAGTGGACTTACATTTGGGTTGATTTTTGTCAACATCAAGACCCAGAAAAAATCCGCAGTAATAGTGTTTTTAAACTAGCAAATCAAAGATACCAACAGGCAGTCTATGAATTTTTGGGCATTCAAGATGCAGTGTTGGCTTCTTTTGTATTGAGTTTTGTCAATGGTTTAATTCTAGAAAAATTATGGGGGAATGAAACAATTGATTTCTCTGAACAATGTGCCTTATTAGGAAAAATGTTAACTCTGTATTTACAGGAGAAAGATAATAACCAACCGGAAGATATTTTTTTGACTAAGAAACTTTAAGATTTTGGCGTGGAAATATACACCTATTGAGTAAAAAAATGGTGCAAAATCGCTTATTTAAAACTCCCAATAAAACATTAATTGTATTAGTAATAGCCGCCACGGCAATTACAGGGGGAATGGCTGTGTATGGGATTTCTCAGTTTGGACAAATGGGTCAAACAGCCTCTTCTGAACTAGTAGAAACTTCACCAACAGTTCGCAGAGTCACGGCCTTAGGAAGACTAGAACCAGAAACAGAGGTAATTAGCCTCTCCGCACCGTTGGAGTTAGATGGCGATCGCATTGCTCAAATCTTAGTCCAGGAAGGCGATATGGTCAAACCTGGGCAGGTAGTGGCAATTTTAGACTCACGCACACGCTTACAAACTGCTGTACTCCAGGCAGAAAAACAAGTAAGAGTTGCCCAAGCCAAACTCGCGCAAGTGAAAGCAGGGGCAAAAACCGGGGACATTCAGGCACAACAGGCAAGTATTGAACGCTTACAAGCCCAGTCACAAGGAGACACAATAACTCAACAAGAAGCGATCGCCCGCATAGAAGCACAATGGCAAGGGGATAGAATTGCTCAAGAAGCAACGATGAAAAAACTCAAAGCAGAATTAAATAATGCCGAGGCTGAATATCAACGTTATCAGCAACTATCTTTGGCGGGGGCAATTTCTAATTCTTTATTTGATAGTAAACGCTTAAGCTTAGAAACTGCCCAACAGCAACTAGACGAAGGCGAAGCAGTTCTCAATCGTATTAATTCCACCGCTAGTAGGCAACTAGCTGAAGCCAATGCGGCCCTGACTCGGATTCAAGCCACTAGTAACAAACAAATTAACGAAGCCCAAGCTACACTTAACAGTCTGTCCGAAGTCCGTCCGGTAGATGTACAAGCAGCCCAGAGTGAAGTTGAAAATGCCATCGCTGCACTTAAACAAATCGAAACCAACTTAGCAGCCACAAGTATTCAAGCACCAATAGCCGGACAAATTCTCAAAATTCATACACGAGTCGGAGAAAAAATTCGTGATGCCGGGATTGCAGACTTAGCCCAAACCGAACAAATGATTGCTATAGCAGAAGTTTATCAAACAGACATCAGCAAAATTAAATTAGGACAGCCAGCAACAGTTACCAGTCAAGCATTTAACGGCGAACTGCGAGGAACAATTTCTCAGATAGGTTTACAAGTAAATCGCCAAAACGTTTTTAGTAACCAACCAGGAGAAAACTTAGATAGCCGCGTGATTGAAGTCAAAATTCGCCTCAACCCCGAAGATAGTCAACGAGTTGCCGGTTTGACTAATTTGCAGGTGCAGACAGCTATTGAATTGTAAATTCTTTGTTGCCCAGATTAATTAAAAACTCAGGTAATTTCATCATGTTGAAAGTTATATATATTCTGCTTTGTATTGCCGGAACAGTTTTGCCTTACTCTCAATTCGTGCCATTTTTGCTAGAACACAACCTTGATATTCAGCTTTTTTTTGAACAGCTATTTGCTAACAAAATTTCTGCTTTCTTTGGCATGGATGTAATTGTTTCATCCCTAGTTCTTTGGGTATTTGTATACGGGGAAGGCACACGTCTAAAAATGTCAAATCTCTGGATTTATATTGCTGCTAATCTTTTGGTTGGCGTTTCTCTTGCCTTGCCATTATTTCTATTAATGCGAGAGTATCAACTTGAACAACAGACTGAGACAGCAAGCTTTTAACTAACTTTGATATTGAGACACTTGCAAGATGTTTTCCAACCTATTCCGTAAAACACCGCTGGCTTGGCGACAGTTAATGAAAGAAAAAACTCGTCTCGTCGTTGCAGTGGCAGGTATTACTTTTGCCGATATGCTGATGTTTATTCAGCTGGGTTTTGAAAGTGCTTTATTTGATGCGGCTATCCAACCTCATCGCAATTTACAAGCAGATTTGGTTTTGATTAATCCTCAATTTCAAACTTTGTTTTCGGTAAAAAGCTTTTCTAGGGAAAGACTTTATCAAACATTGGGTTATGAAGGTGTGCAGTCAGTAAATTCTGTTTATATTGGCACTGGACAATGGCGTAATCCAGAAACGCGTCTTGACCGGGCTATCTTGGTTTGGGGTATTGACCCGGCGCAGTCTGCATTCAAATTTCCCCAAGTGCAACAAAATCAGGATCATCTCAAACAGTTGCATCAAGTTCTGTTTGATCAAGCTGGTCGCCCAGAATATGGGGCTGTTGGTCAGATTTTCCAAGAAAAGGGTAACTTTCAAACGGAACTCAATAATAAAGCCGTGAATGTGCGGGGCGTGTTTAGTAACGGTGCTTCCTTTGCGGCTGATGGCAATGTAATTACCAGTGATTCGACATTTTTACAACTGTTTCCCGATCGTCAAAGCGATCGCATAGAAGTGGGCTTAATTACCCTCAAACCGGATGCTGATCCAGAAACAGTGCGATCGCAGCTAGCCGCCGGTTTACCCAAGGATGTCATCGTCCTCACTCCCGAAGGATTTGCCCAAACAGAAAAAGAATATTGGGCAGAAGGTACAGGTATTGGGTTTATTTTCGGCTTAGGTGTGGGAGTCGGCTTTATTGTCGGCATCGTCATTGTCTATCAGATTCTGTATTCTGATGTTTCCGAACACTTGCCAGAATATGCCACCCTCAAAGCAATGGGTTATAGCGATCGCTATTTGTTGGGAGTCTTACTCCAAGAGGCGTTATTCTTAGCCATCTTAGGTTTTATCCCGGCATTTTTCCTTTCCTTTGGGTTGTATCAAGTAACCTACGCAGCCACCATGCTACCCATCAGCATGAAAGTAGATCGAGCTATAACGGTGTTTATTTTAACAATCATTATGTGTAGTTTTTCAGGAGCGATCGCCATGCGGAAGTTACGTTCTGCTGACCCTGCTGATGTTTTTTAGGCATTGATTACTGATTATCTTCTAACCTCTAACCTCTAACCCCTCACATTTAAAATCTCATGTTGCAAAAACCTGTATCTATCGCTGCTGTAGAACCAGTAATTGCTGTTAGCAATTTGAATCATTACTTCGGTGGTGGCAATCTGCGTAAACAAGTGTTATTTGATATCAATTTAGAGATTAACGCTGGTGATATTGTGATTATGACTGGCCCCTCTGGTTCAGGAAAAACCACTTTGTTAACTTTAATGGGTGGACTACGCTCGGCACAAGAAGGTAGTTTAAAAATTTTGGAACAAGAAATATGTGGCGCTCATAAAGGGCAATTAACGCGGTTACGCCGCCAAATTGGCTATATTTTTCAAGCACATAACCTCATGACCTTTTTGACAGCTAAAGATAATGTGAGAATGTCTTTAGAGTTGCATGAAGAATACTTAAAACAAGATGTCAACGCCAAAGCCATCGCCATGCTAGAAACTGTGGGTTTAGGCGATCGCGTCAATTATTATCCCGAAAATCTCTCAGGAGGACAAAAACAAAGGGTAGCGATCGCTCGTGCTTTAGTTAGTCATCCCAAAATTGTCTTGGCAGATGAACCCACAGCCGCATTAGATAAAAAATCTGGGCGTGATGTTGTGGAACTTATGCAGAAACTTGCTAAAGAACAAGGTTGTACGATATTGCTAGTTACCCACGACAACCGCATTCTCGATATAGCTGATCGCATTATTTATATGGAAGATGGTCAGTTGAAGACTAATGGTGTGGATGTTGCCACAACAATGCATTAAATCTCAGGAACTTCAACTTTTTGGCAAGTATATATACTTTTAAAAACACCCTTTTAGTTTATAAGCACAATTATACCTCTCCTCCATCGGGAGCATCCAATTTTCTGTGATACTTACATATCTATTTAAATTCGCTAAATATTGGCTTTTTTCGTCTTATAGTCAAAATTAAGAATATTCTTGCGTTTTCATTTAGTAACTATTATATTTTCCTGCGTGCTTCAATCTCATCATTATTCATTGCTTGATAGATAAATAGACTACAACATATACTTCTTTAGGAATATTGACTTAGAAAATTTTTCCGCGTTCGTATTGCATATTCTGAAAAAACATTATAAATTATTAACTTATAGGGGAATAATCTAATTAGCAATTTTCAAGTCTAAGTCAAGATTCAGTAAATATACTGCGAATACTTTAAATAGCACACCTTGAACAATACCGGAGATATATTTCTGTTTGGGTAGGTAAAGTTCCTGATGTACAGACGAAGGGACGAATAATCTAGAAATATATCTTATGTGATTGTTCTGAGATATGACGGTATTGCTTGAGGTGAAAAACAGCTAACTGCAAATCACCCAAAATATCATTTTTTAAAATAGATTATTGGCTGATAAACTATCAACTTAATCGATTGTTTATAGGTTATTTTTTAAATAACTATGCTATGAGAAACATAGCTTTTGTTATGCTAAAAATAGCAGTAATTAATGAAGGTGCATCCACTACACATTCACCCCCTCAATGGAGTTACTATGGCGATGCCAATAAATGAATTACTAACGGATGAGAATATAGAAGAACAAGCATGGAGAGCGCTAGAACAGTCAATTCTCTATTATCAAGGTCGCCCCATTGGGACTGTAGCTGCTTATGATGTGTCTGTGGAAGCACTGAATTATGACCAGTGTTTTGTTCGAGATTTTGTCTCGTCAGCTTTAATTTTTCTGATTAAAGGTAGAACAGATATTGTTCGTAATTTTCTCGAAGAAACTTTAAAGTTGCAGCCAAAAGAAAGAGAATTAGACGCATATAAGCCCGGACGAGGGTTAATTCCGGCTAGTTTTAAAGTTGTATCTGTTAATGGGCAAGAATACTTAGAAGCAGATTTTGGCGAACACGCGATCGCCCGAGTTACTCCAGTAGATTCTTGTCTGTGGTGGATTATTTTATTGCGTGCTTATATAGTGGCCACCAAAGATTATTCCATAGCCTATCAACCTGATTTCCAAAACGGTATCCGGTTAATTATGGAAATCTGCTTGGCGAATCGTTTTGATATGTATCCCACGCTGTTGGTTCCTGACGGTGCTTGTATGATTGACCGTCGGATGGGCATTTATGGGCATCCTTTGGAACTGCAAGTGTTATTTTATGCGGCTTTGCGGGCGGCGCGGGAGATGCTAATTTGCCAAGGTAATCAAGATATCGTAGCCGCCATTGATAACCGCCTACCGCTATTGTGCGCGCATATTCGCCAGCATTATTGGATCGATATTAATCGTCTGAATGCAATTTACCGCTTCAAGAGTGAAGAATATGGCAAAGCCGCGGTCAATTTATTTAATATCTATGTAGATTCTCTACCCTACTATGAATTAGATAAATGGCTACCGAGAAAAGGCGGTTATTTAGCTGGGAATGTGGGGCCATCGCAGTTAGATACGCGTTTCTTTGCGCTGGGTAATTTGATGGCGATTATTTCTGATTTAGCCACCGAAGAACAGTCACAAGCCATTATGACTCTCATTGAGGAACGATGGGACGATTTGGTGGGAGATATGCCGATGAAAATCTGTTTCCCAGCCTTAGAAAATGAAGAATACAGAATTGTCACAGGATGTGACCCGAAAAACATTCCTTGGTCATATCATAATGCTGGTAGTTGGCCTGTTTTAATGTGGATGTTGGCAGCAGCATCTGTTAAAACTAATAAAATAGGTTTGGCAAAAAAGGCGATTGAAATTGCCAAAGCACGCCTATGTGAAGATGAATGGCCAGAGTATTATGATGGCAAGAAGGGGCGTTTGATTGGTAAACAAGCTAGGAAATATCAAACCTGGACAATAGCTGGTTTCTTGTTAGCTAAAGAACTGATGGATAATCCTATTTATTTATCATTAGTTAGTTTTGATGAATTATCTCCAGAAGTAATTTCTAGAGCGTGTGAATTTGAAATTGGCAGTGTAGATCCGTTTATGTCTCATTAAAGTAGCAATACTCCAATTGCAGGGTGTAAATTGTTCAAAATAAACGTTAAAGTTACTGCCCCTTTGTAGTTATTAGGGGCTTTTTAATTTTCTAAATTGCTCTTTGTGATCACTTTGAATATGGAGCCTATGGGACAATAAGGTAAATGAGAAACTTGGGTTATCCTGAGAATATGGACGGTGGAATATCGCCCCCAATTAAACGTGGCAAAAAGTTAAGTTGGTCTATATCCATCGCCAAGAAAATACACTGAAATGGCGGAGTTAAATCTAATTTTTCTCTTGCCAAAATCCCATCAAAATGGAGCGTTTCTCGCAATGGAAAGAGAGGAATTGATAATAGTTGATGACCTAGAGAAACAGGCGTGGGAAATTTTAAAAAAGTCGATTATTTATTATCAAGGTCGTCCTGTAGGTACGGTTGCTACCTGTGACGCTTCACTAGGCGATTTGCATCATGACCATTGTTTTATCAGAGATTTTGCTTCTTCAGCCTTACTTTTTCTAATTAAAGGTAAATATGATATTGTTCGGAATTTTCTAGAAGAAACTTTAAAGTTACAGCCTAAAAAAAGCCAATTAGATGCTTATACTCCCGGTCAAGGTTTGATACCAGCCAGCTTCAAAGTTGTCTCAGAGAATGGGCAAGAATACTTAGAAGCGGATTTTGGCGAACACGCGATCGCCCGAGTTACACCTGTTGATTCTTGTCTGTGGTGGGTTATCATACTATACGCTTATGTAAAATCCACAAAAGATATTAGTTTCGCCTTGCAGCCCGAATTCCAGCAAGGAATCATGTTAATTATGGAACTTTGCTTGGCGACGCGGTTTGAGATGTACCCGACGCTGTTAGTTCCCGATGGCGCTTGTATGATTTATCGGCGCATGGGTATCTATGGTTATCCTTTGGAAATTCAAGCTTTATTTTATGCTGCGTTGCGGGCGGCGCGAAAGTTACTGATTTGTGCAGGTGATGAAGAAATTGTCATTGGCATTGATAACCGCTTACCTTTATTAAGAGATCATATTCGCCATCATTATTGGATTGATATGAAGCGATTGAATCAGATTTATCGCTTTAAAGGTGAAGAATACGGAGAGTCAGCAGTTAATCAATTTAATATCTATCCTGATTCAATTCCCTATGCTAATTTGGCGATTTGGTTGCCTAAACATGGTGGTTACCTAGCAGGTAATGTTGGCCCATCGCAATTAGATACTCGTTTCTTTGCATTGGGAAATATGATGGCTATTATTTCCTCTTTAGCAAGCGAACAACAGTCTCAAGCAATTATGAATCTCATTGAGGAACAGTGGGATGACTTAGTGGGAGAAATGCCGATGAAAATCTGTTTTCCGGCTGTAGAAAAAGAGGAGTACAGAATTTTTACTGGCTGTGACCCTAGAAATATTCCGTGGTCATACCATAATGGTGGTAGTTGGCCAGTATTATTGTGGTCTTTGATTGCGGCGGCTCAAAAAACAGGTAGAAGCTATATTGGCAAACAAGCTTTGGAAATTGCCCAAGCACGGTTAAGTGTAGACCATTGGCCGGAATATTACGATGGTACGCGGGGGTTATTAATTGGTAAAAAAGCTAGGAGATATCAAACCTGGACGGTTACTGGCTTTTTGTTGGCCAAGGAGTTGATGCGAAATCCTGAGCATTTAGCATTAATTAGTTTTGGGCAATTTGATTCGGAGAATCCTTCCCAGTCTTGTGAGTTGTAATTTTTTATCCTTTCACATATTTTCACCACAAAAATTAGTAGGGGCGCAAAATATTTGTCCCCTACATTGCAGCTTGTTTCAGTAATTTTACTTTTAAAGTTCGTGTTTAAACAAACATAAAAAAACTCAAGAGTTTTGGCTAGTTCTTTGCCAAATCGTAAAGCTCAACAAGAAAATAATACTAATAGCGGTAGAAATTATTACCACTAAACTCATCCCTTGTATTCTCATGGCCAGCAAATTAAAAAATAAAGTCACAGACCAAAGGGTTAATGCAGCATGAGGCTGAGAGAATCCCCAGGCAAGTAAGCGGTGGTGTAAGTGGTCTTTACCAGGAGTACTCAGAGGGTTTTTGCCTGCCAATAGCCGGCGGATAAATACTTGTGTTGTGTCCACCACTGGTAACAGAACAAATAAAGCTGTCGGCCCTAAGGCAAAGACAGTACTTTCTTGCAAGTTACCTAAAATACTAGTTGCACCCAACACATAACCAAAAAAGTATGCTCCCGCGTCACCCATAATAATGCGTGAAGGATGAAAGTTATGGCGCAAAAAGCCTAAGGCACCACCCCCTAAGGCAGCCAGAACTAAAATAGCCGCTGCCCGGTTGGGAAATTGGGCTGCAACCCCTAACAAACTCATGGCAGTGATAAAACTGACTCCCCCTGCCAATCCATCCATGCCATCCATCAAATTGATGGCGTTAGTAATGCCTACTACCCAAAGCACAGTTAGCGTCATGGAAAGGAATGGATCAATGGGGGTGTTGAAACCAACCTCGATACTGATGCCGTTAGCATACAGCAACAATGCCGTGACAATTTGTGTCCATAGGCGCACCGAGGGGGGTAAACCGAACTGATCATCGATAAAACCGACCAATACTAGGATTGAACCGCCTAGTAAAATAGTTAAGACCTGAGCTAATACATTTTGCAGGGCGATGGGTCGCAAAAGAGTCGCTAGCACCATTGCAGCAATCACACCCGCATAAATAGCCAAACCTCCTGCATTTGGCAAAGGTTCTCGATTGAGTCGTCGTGCGTTGGGTTGGTCTGCCCAACCTACCCGTAAGGCAAATTTACGTACTGTGGGAATCAAGCGCCAGGTGACTAACCAAGCCAAGAGAAACGTAAATACTACTGCCAACCAGCCGGAGCCGCTAGGGTCGGCAATGCCGAGGGATTTCAGAAAGTTAGATAAGTTCATCCCCCAATTCAACCATTACTGCCAATAAATATGAGCATCAACTGTAATATTAATCAATTTTTTTATTTCCATTTATAATCTGAGGTGCTAGTTTGATTAGCACTCTAGCCTTGTGAGTGCTAAATTGTCTAATGGAAGCGCAAGAGAAATTAAACATGGCAAAAATTATTTCCTTTGATGAAGAGTCACGGCGAGCGTTAGAAAGGGGTGTAAACGCCCTGGCTGATGCGGTAAAAATTACCTTGGGGCCCAAAGGTCGCAACGTCCTTTTAGAAAAGAAATTTGGCGCGCCACAAATCGTCAACGATGGTATCACCGTTGCCAAAGAAGTTGAATTAGAAGACCCCTTAGAAAACACTGGTGCTAGGCTCATCCAAGAAGTAGCCTCCAAAACTAAGGATTTAGCTGGTGATGGCACCACAACCGCCACAGTTTTAGCACAAGCCTTAATTAAAGAAGGTTTGAAGAACGTCGCTGCTGGTACTAACCCCATTAGCTTGAAACGGGGAATCGACAAAACCATTGAAGCCCTAGTAAAAGAAATTGCCCAGATGGCCAAGCCAGTAGAAGGAAGTGCGATCGCGCAAGTAGCTACTGTTTCATCTGGTAACGATGAAGAAGTGGGCCAGATGATTGCCGAAGCTATGGAAAAGGTCACCAAAGACGGTGTAATCACTGTTGAAGAATCCAAATCTCTGACAACCGAACTGGAAGTCGTAGAAGGGATGCAAATTGACAGGGGTTATATTTCCGCTTACTTCATCACCAATAACGATCGCCAGATAGTCGAGTTTGAAAATGCTCGCATCCTGATTACCGACAAGAAAATCAGCAGCATTCAAGATTTAGTACCTGTGTTGGAAAAAGTTGCCCGTTTGGGTCAACCTTTACTGATTATTGCTGAAGATGTAGAAGGAGATGCTTTAGCAACACTGGTAGTCAACAAAGCACGGGGTGTGCTAAATGTTGCTGCTATTAAAGCACCAGGATTTGGCGATCGCCGCAAAGCTTTGTTACAAGATATTGCTATCCTGACCGATGGACAGTGGATTTCCGAAGAAATTGGCTTAAGCCTAGACACTGCTTCCTTGGAAATGTTGGGAACAGCCCGCAAAATCACCATTGACAAAGAAAGCACCACAATTGTGGCTGTTGGTGACACCAAACCAGAGTTACAAAAGCGGATTGCTCAAATTCGGAAACAATTAGAAGAAACCGATTCCGAATACGATCAAGAAAAACTACAAGAACGCATTGCCAAGTTGGCTGGTGGTGTCGCAGTCATTAAAGTGGGTGCAGCCACAGAAACTGAACTCAAAGACCGCAAACTGCGGATCGAAGACGCACTCAACGCCACCAAAGCGGCTGTAGAAGAAGGTATCGTTCCCGGTGGTGGAACAACCTTAATTAACTTGATTACCAAAATAGACGCAATTAAAGCCAACTTCAACGAAGAAGAAAAAATTGGCGCAGATATTGTCAAAAGAGCATTAGAAGCTCCTTTGCGTCAAATAGCAGAGAATGCTGGTGACGAAGGTTCTGTGATTGTTGCTCAAGTCAAGACCAGCGATTTCAATATTGGTTACAACGCCGCCACTGGAAAATTCGAGGACTTGATTGCGGCTGGTATTATTGACCCTGCTAAAGTAGTGCGTTCAGCATTGCAAAATGCTGGTTCCATTGCTGGTATGGTCATTACTACCGAAGCGATCGTTGTAGAAAAACCAGAGAAGAAATCCGCAGCGCCTGCCCCTGATATGGGCGGCGTGGGCGGTATGGGCGGTATGGGCGGTATGGGCGGCATGGGTGGCATGGGCGGCATGGGCGGCATGGGTATGTTCTAGTCCTTCCTACCACACATAAATATTTTCTTAGCAGTTTGCTGTCACAAGGCAAACTGTTTTTTTATACCCTTGCTGATTCAAAGGCAATGGAATAATATGATAACCGCTTGCATACGGGTGTTTTTTTTGACAAATTTACATCAAAGTTAACTATAAATTACCATCTTGATATTCAATATTGTAAAATTTCTGACAATAGACCAAATAAATACAGATGCTTTTCTAACCATTAACTATGCAAATTTCCAAATAGATAGTTTTTGACCATTAAATAATGACCCCTAAATATTAGGAAAAAATGCATGATCAGAAAACTTCGTCGTATACCAAAAGCAGTGAAGAAGTTCTATGAAAAGGAATTTTATCACCAACCAGGAACTCTTCCGGGAACTATCATTATTGATGAAAATGCTGAGGCTCCCAACATTATTTTGTTTGACTATAACCAAAATAATTTTATTCGTAAACAAATAGAAAATCCTGAAGAGTGTACCACTTATCTAGACCAGGAATCTGTCTCTTGGGTGGATGTCCAAGGATTAGGTAATCAAGACATCATACAACGATTGGGAAAAGTTTTTGATTTACATCCTCTAGTTTTAGAAGATGTAGTCAACATGGGAGAACGCCCTAAAATTGAAGATTATGAAGACCAGTTACTCATAATTGCTCAAATGGTAGTGCCAATGGAAAAAACCTTTGGTTTTCACAGTGAGCAAGTGAGTTTTGTCTTAGGGAAACATTATCTACTAACAGTACAAGAAGAACCAGAATATGATTGCTTTGAAGGAGTGAGATTAAGAATTGATAGAAGTAAAGGGATCATTCGTAAACAGGGGGCCGATTATTTAGCTTATGCTCTTTTAGATGCAATTATTGATGGCTTTTTCCCAGTTCTAGAACTGTATGGGGAGCGACTGGAAGAATTAGAGGAGGAAGTCATACTTAACCCTACCCGCAAAACACTACAACAAATTTATCAAATCAGGAGAGAATTGCTGCAACTACGTCGTACTATCTGGCCCCAGCGGAATGCAGTTAATTCTTTAATTCGGGATAACAGCGAACTTATAGGAGCAGAAGTGCAAATCTATCTGCGAGATTGTTATGACCATGCAGTACAAGTAATGGATATGGTAGAAAATTATCGGGAATTGGCATCTGGATTGATGGAAGTTTATTTGTCGTCAGTAAGTAACAAAATGAATGAAATCATGAAACTGTTAACAGTGGTTTCTTCTATTTTTATTCCCTTAACTTTTGTAGCGGGAATATATGGCATGAATTTCAATCCCGAAAAATCCCCATATAATATGCCTGAACTGAATTGGTATTGGGGTTACCCAATTTGCTTGGCAGGAATGGCTGCGATCGCGTTGGGTTTGCTATTCTTTTTTTGGCGACGAGGCTGGCTCCAAAATTCTGTAACCATTAAGCAGGATTGGCAGTAGCTCATGAGTCAAATATACAAAATTATTCTAGGGAGTTAATATTCTAATTTATGAGGAGTGGCGACCAAAATTTAGTTATTTTGACCCTTTATATTATTGGCGTATCTTACGTCTTTAATCGGATGGTCGAATCCATTGATGATCAAGTGAGGTTTGATTTTAAAAAGGGTATGGTTGATGACCAACTAAAAGAACAAAATCTCCAAGACCAGATCGGGATTGCTTTTAAATTTAAACCTTCATATGCCATAGACGACCTCAAAGACTTATCTGTAAGTATTGAGAATAAATCGGAAAACATTGCTGTATACGTTGACTGGGACAATAGCTCTTTGGTTGACGACAAGCAATCACGCCGAGTCATTCGCAAATCACCCGACTTAACCCGTGACTTAGCTGTATCCCAAAGTCCTAGTCTGATTGCTCCTCAGAAAACACTTTCTGAGACAGTCACAGCAGAAGATGTTTTTGAGCGTGATCCTGTAGCCGGAACCTACTCAGCCAAAAAACCCATTATGAATATTAGCGGGTTAAGCAAAGCTGGGCCACCGCAAAAAAAAATATATAACGACTTTATGAATCAAAGAATAGAACTAGGATTTTCGCTCCAGCTAGTGCTACGCATTTCTGAGGTACGTGTAGGTCTAACACCTGGTGTAAACGTTCCTCCCATGTGTATTATCAATTGTCCTTTTACAGTCAAAAAATTACCCTGGACTTACGCCTTACCTTGGAATAAAAAGAAATAATCCGCACCAGACAGTTAAACTGGAATTAGGGAGGGAGTAGGCGCAGGCGGTTGCAGATCAATCACAATGATTGGTTTGAGGAAAGTCCGGGCTCCCGAAAGACCAAACTTGCTGGATAACGTCCAGTGCGAGCGATCGTGAGGATAGTGCCACAGAAAGATACCGCCAAAAATGAGGGAATTGGGAGTAGGGAGTAGGTGAGACCAGCGCGGTCTTGGGGGTTTCCCCCATGAGCGACTGGCGAACCCGAAGGGGAGTAGGGAAAAACACCCAATTCACCATTGCCAACTCACCACTCCCCAGTCTTGGTAAGGGTGCAAAGGTGCGGTAAGAGCGCACCAGCAGCGTCGAGAGGCGCTGGCTCGGTAAACCCCGGTTGGGAGCAAGGTAAAGGAAGCTATGGTTGGTCTTTTACCAGTTTCCAAAAGTAGAGCCGCTCGAGGCGTCTGGTAACAGGCGTCCCAGATAGATAACTGCCCTTAAAGGTGCTTTAAAATACCTGTAAGAACAGAACCCGGCTTATGTCCGACTCCCTCCCCCGATAATTCTGCTTTTTACAAAAAAATAAGTCACTGAGATAAATAATTAGTGACTATATACTATGTATTTAAACTAAAAAAGCCGCCATAAAGACGACTTTTTAATATATGGGTAGTACCAGACTCGAACTGATGACATCCTGCTTGTAAGGCAGGCGCTCTACCAACTGAGCTAACCACCCGCTTGTGTTTGCGTTTGCAGCTCACAATTAAACAATATAGCAAAATATTTCTCAGGGCGCAAGTCATTTTGGGAAAAATATTTTTTTATCTTATAATCACTCAGTAATCAGCACTTAGCACTGCAAATGCCCTCTGGTCGAACGCACGATCGCATCACTTTATATACTCTGCCGTTAATCGCTGGTGTAACTTTATGGCAAACTCGCAATAGCAATTTAACTTTGTTGGTTGCTAGCGGGTTTATGTTTAGCGGTTTGATGTTTGGCCCCGATTTGGATATTTACTCGCGTCAGTTCCAACGCTGGGGCTTTTTGCGCTGTATTTGGTTACCTTATCAAAAAAATCTCCGCCATCGTTCTGTTATTTCTCATGGGCCGATTATTGGCACAACTGTACGGGTAATTTATCTGGGCTGTTTGCTGGCGATTGTGACGATTGTGACGATTGTGATTGGGGAAAAGCTGGGATTTTTGGCTTTGACTTGGCAGGATTTGGGTGTGGCTTTGGGGCGATCGCTTGTGGTTTACAGTACTGAATACCTGGCTTTGTTTTTGGGTTTGGAACTCGGTGCGATGAGTCATTCTCTCAGTGATTGGGGAGGTTCGGCTTATAAGCGGTTACAAAAACAAGGGGTTCGGAGTTTGCTTCCTCGTAGGAAGGTGAAGAAAACTCCCAGGAGGAGGAAGAAGTAATTTTTGAACGCAGAGGTACGCTAAGGTAAGCGCAGCGAAAAGTTACGTGCGGGGGTTCCCTCCGTTGAGTAAACTTTTCAAGACAAAGATACACGGAGGTTTTTATGGATGAGAGTTTGGCGGCTTTACAAGAATTGATTGAAGTGGTGGCTAGATTGCGATCGCCTGATGGGGGTTGTCCTTGGGATTTGGCACAAACGCCCCAAAGTTTGATTCCTTATGTGATTGAGGAGGCTTATGAGGTGGTGGATGCGATTCAAGGAGGTGAACAGGAGGCGATCGCAGAGGAGTTGGGGGATTTATTATTACAGGTGGTTTTACAAGCCCAAATCGCTGGGGAATCTGGTTTATTTGGCATGGCGGAGGTGGCTAGAGGAATTTCCCAAAAGTTGATTCGTCGTCATCCCCATGTGTTTGGTGATGTGTTGGTGCAAAACGTGGATGAGGTGCGGCAAAATTGGGAGGCAATTAAGGCCACAGAAAAGGCGGAAATTCCAGAGAAGCATCAACTCAGCACTAAACTCGGTCGTTATGGCCGGACTCTTCCTCCGTTAATGGCGGCGATGAAAATTTCCGAAAAGGCTGCGGCTGTGGGGTTTGAGTGGGAAAATATTGATGGAGTTTGGGCTAAGTTTCACGAAGAGTTGGGGGAATTTCAACAGGCTTTGGCTGAGGAAACACCGGAACGACAACAAGCGGAGTTGGGGGATTTATTATTTGCAATTATACAACTGGCGCGTTGGCATAATCTTGACCCTGGTGCGGCGTTACAGGGGACAAATCAGCGTTTTGTGCAACGATTACAAAAAATGGAAGCGGTTGTTGATCGCCCCTTATCTGATTACAGTTTGGATGAGTTAGAGTCTTTATGGCAGCAAGCAAAAGCCCAAATTGCCAAACATGAGTAATTTATAGAGGTGATTTTGTCGCTATTGTGGATGCACACACGGCGACGATAGAAGAAATTAGTTTATTGATGGCTGGGGGACAAATAGATAAGAAATAGAGAAATATTATAAAATGAAAACGTATCAACTTTTGCAAAAATAACAACACTGTCTATGAGCATCTTTTCAGACAGTTATTGAATATGTGGAAGCTCTTTCAAACGAAGAGCAAGATTTACTACTTGAATTAATTTCTAAAAGACGCATTGAAAAACGGCGTCGAGAAATTGCCACCAATGCTGCACAAACCCTGAAAGCCATTAAAACAGGTACAGCCCAGTATGGTACTCTTGAGGATTTGCGGGCTGATTTACTAAGTGAAGAATGAGGATTCTTGTTTGGGATAGTAGTTTCAAGCGTGCTTTTATTTGATTTGTCAAGTTCACACTAGACCAAATTAGATGAGCTTACCTAGGGTAATGCTGGGCTAAAAATTCTTCAGCTTCTTCTTTATTTTTAATTACTTCATCCAGGGTAGCTGCAAGTAACTCATCTAAAATTTGTCGATATTGGGGGCTTGGTTTATAACCTAATTGCTTTAAATCATTACCATTTAATATTGGCTGTACATTGGCCAAACTTGTTAAATAATGCCATATCTGCCGTCTGATATTTCGCGGACTTTGTAAGGCGATTAAAATCAGCATGGGTAAATCATGATTTCTGAGCAACTTCACTACTTGACTGGGACGCTGACAATTGGGTAATAATTCCATCACCTCAGTTTGGGATTTAGCTAAGTCTTGTAAACGTTTGATGCCATCTTCATGTAATTGCAAATTCTGAGCGACTTTAGCTCGATATTTGGGTGCTAAGTTGGCAATTAACACTTCTAGCCGCATTTGCCAATGAATCAAAGTTAATTGGGGGTCAAATCGCTGTAGACAACGTTCTAACAATCGCAATTGTCGTAAAAGTTCTGTATTTAACTCTAGGGTAGGATGAATGCACTTTAACGCCCCTAAGTTATCGAGTAACTGTAAAGCAACTTGCCAATATCGGGCTTCTAGAATGTGTTTTAATTCTGTCTTCAGCCGAGTTTGTAGGGCTGGGGTTTTAGTATTAGTTTGGGCAGTGCGATCGTAAACGCCACTGTTAATGGCATAGTGGATAAACTCTGCTGTTTGTGGTTCAATTTCAAAGCCAAAACGCACAGCAAACCTGACACCACGATAAATGCGGGTGGGGTCTTCAATAAAGCTGTTGGCGTGTAATACTCGAATGTGCTTGGCTTGTAAATCTAGTAAACCACCGAAGAAATCGAGTAATTCTCCAGGGCGGGGAGAGGTGAGGCGTAAGGCTAAGGCGTTAATTGTAAAGTCACGACGATACAAATCTTGACGAATAGAACTAGCTTCAACTTCCGGATTTGCGGCTGGGTAAGGATAAAATTCTGTTCTGGCTGTGGCAATATCTACCCACAATGAATCTAATTCTGGGTCTTTATGCCACAATAAAGCCGCAGTTTGAAAAGCCCCATGAATTTCTAACCGCGCGGCTGGGTAAAGTTCTTGCAGTGCTTTGGCTAATTCTACACCAGCCCCAACATCTGCTGTTTTATGAAAGCCATCAACTACCAGGTCAATATCGGAAATCATTAATGTACCTGCGGCTGATTCTGCTAGCAGCAAGTCCCGCACTGCACCGCCGACTAAATATAAATGCCAACCCCGTTTTTCAGCTGCTTGTGATGCTGTAGTTAGTAATTGCCACAACTGAGGTGTGAGACGATTTTGTAACTCAGCCAAAGATGGAAGCTTAACTTCTGTTTCCCCCATCTCCTCATCTCGCCATCTTCCTTCTTCATCAGCTTGATGTAATTCTCGCAACACATCTGTACGAGTGACAATTCCCACTAATTGCCCTTGTTCTAAAACGGGTAAGCGCCCAATATCGTATGTCACCATCAGTGCTTCAATTTGCGGCAGGATGGTATCTGGTGTAATTGTTTTCAAGTTTGTCGTCATGTAGCCTTTAACTGGTGCATGACTAAATCCGTGATGTAAAGCAATATCAATATCCCGTCGAGAAATAATTCCGATTAATTGCCCTTGGGTATCAACTACCGATAAACCAGAGTGTCCATACCGTAATAAGATGCGCTGCGCTTCGGAAATGGTAGTATCTGGGCGAATTGTCCGCACAGGGGATGACATCAAATCCCTGGCTGTGGGTGGATGGGGAATTGAGGTTTTAATTCCTTCTAGGAGTTGTTGGACTATTTCTTGGGTATCGACTCCCCGTAAACTCAGCGATGTGGCTTGGGAATGTCCACCACCACCAAACTGTTCAAATAATACATTGAGATGAACGCCGGGAATTTGAGATCGCCCGATTACTGATAAACGTGAATCATCCTGTCCTTGGCTATATTCGTTGGCTAAAAGTAAGGCATCGACTTCGGTTAATTCCACCAGTTGTGACGCTAAACTTGATAACCCTGGGACAAAATTTTCTGTTTTTAATATTACCCAACCAATAGTATATCCATGCAAACCAAAAGATTCTAAATTTTCCAGCGCCTCAGTTAATAACTGCTGTAATTGTGGCGATAACCCAGGGTCAAGGTAAGTCGAAATTACCGACGAACTAACTCCTTGTTGCATCAACCAAGCCAAAGCTAAAGCATCCCGTGGTGTGGCACTATCAAAAGTTAACGAGCCAGTATCAACGTGAATCCCCAAAGCCATAACTGTAGCTTGGGATGAATTTAGGGAAATTTGCTGTTTTTGTAATTGTTCCACCATTAAAGTGGTCGTGGCTCCCACAGATTCAATGTAGGATTGTGTCGCTGGGATATCTAATTCTTGCCCTAAATGATGGTCATAAACTATGATCTCTTTTAAATGGGGTAAATCTAACCACTCAGCAGCTTTACCCAGGCGATCGCGCTGTTGTGTATCTACAACTCTGATAGAACGAATTTTTTCGGGATTCACCGCACGTCTTTCAATCAGAGGATACTCATCTCGATGTAACGCCAAAAAATCTCTGACGGGTGGATGTGCGCCACCACTGAGGACAATTTTACTTCCTGGTAGTAAGCATGTTAGCCCGACTGCCGCTCCTAAAGCATCAAAATCAGCAGTTGTATGGCAAAGAATTAAGTCCATAGTCTTTAGTCAATAGTCTTTGATCACTGACTATCTATAGTGACGCGATTTCTGCTAGCTTAACAAATAAGGAAAAACTGTTAGTGTCGTCCTTTAGGATATTCTATTTTTAGTATTGCGCTGTCTTGGGAGAAGCAAAAATGACCATAATATTCCAATTCGCTTTAATAGCTCTTGTTGCCATGTCCTTTGTTTTGGTGGTTGGCGTACCTGTTGCTTATGCTACCCCCCAAAATTGGGTGGAATCTAAAAAGCTCCTGTGGCTGGGTTCCGGAGTTTGGATTGCTTTGGTACTGTTAGTTGGTGTATTAAACTTTTTTGTCGTTTAGGCGATTTCGCTTTCTTATACCGACAAATAGCATAGTGACTACAGGAGCAGAAGAGCCAAGAACAAGATTTGCTTGTTCTATTTACCTAATTGTGCTCTCCTGCTCTTCCGCATTTAAAGAAGAAATGTATATTGGCCAGAGTTATATTTGATAAGAGGCAGTCATGGCAGTTTTCGAGGGAACTTTTACACAAACGGAACCTTTGCGTTTAGCAGTGGTTATCGGTCGATTCAATGACCTGGTAACAGGCAAACTGCTAGAGGGATGTCAAGATTGCTTGAAACGTCACGGTGTAGACCCAGACCCCCACGGTAATCAGGTGGACTATGTTTGGGTACCGGGAAGTTTTGAAGTGCCTCTGGTCGCTCGTCAACTAGCACTTTCCCATAATTATGATGCTGTAATTTGTTTGGGTGCAGTAATTCGCGGACAAACGCCCCATTTTGATTATGTGTCTGCTGAAGTATCTAAAGGCATTGCCGCCGCTAGTTTTCAAACAGGAGTACCGGTGATTTTTGGCATTTTGACAGTGGATACCATGCAGCAAGCTTTAGAAAGAGCAGGTATTAAAGGTAATCATGGTTGGGATTACGCCATGAATGCCCTAGAAATGGCTAGTTTAATGCGGCAATTGCGCTCTAACCTCAATGAGTCATATCCCCGGAATACCCAATCTTTGCCAGCATCCTTTCAGGGTAACAGTTTAGGCAATTTAGCTGCGGAGTCTGAAGAACTAGGCTGAGGCTTATCCTCAAGTGCTGGGTAAATTGACTCAGCACTCAAAAATTAGGGGTTGACAAACAAAAATAAATCTGAGAACATAGAGTTTACATGAGAAATGCGGGTATAGCTCAGTGGTAGAGCGTCACCTTGCCAAGGTGAATGTCGCGCGTTCGAATCGCGTTACCCGCTTACGAAGAACCTAACATCCAAGTCAATGATTGTAACTGCAACTTTTGTGTCTGTGGTTATTTTTTATTTTGTAGGGTGTACTACACTTGATTCAAGGTGGTTATTGTCAGGTGCAAAACATAGTTCAGTACTGAAGTCAGCCGCCATCTACCTGGAGTAAGAGTCACTGCTTGATGTCGTGATTGATGAAATATCACCGCAATCCTGATTTAATCGTAAAAAGTTGATACTAATAGTAGTGTCCCCAAAAAATTAGGGTTTGCTGGTATCTGTTGCCCGTAGGTGTAGCCTTTCCAAAAAACTTGTGTTAGGAATGTTCGCCACGTAAGCTTAGAAATGTACCAGTTATGCCAGCACAGTAAATGCCCAAAATCTAAATCACATGAACAGAAGTAGATTATTCAACAAAATGGCCAGCACTCAAAGAAGACAAAAATAATGGTAATGGTTAGCTTTATCTAGCATTGCTAATCATCACAATGTTAGCATCGCCTTTGATATTGATAAAAAAGCTGATTAGAGATAAACCAAAACCCAGACATGGGCAAACGGTTTGCTCACGCAACATGAAAAACACGCTCAAGTCAGTAGAACGCTTGTGCAACCACAAAAACCAGAAAAAATTGACTTTAATAAGGAATATCCCTGTCCTTGCCGTCGCAAAGGACAATTAGTTCCGATTACCCTGACAGAAGCATTTGGTTGCGATCGCTGTCAGCAAATTTTTGTAGTAGAAGATAATGGTCATGTCCTAGAACAGCTTTCAACCACCTATCCCTACAAGCGAGCTTGGCGCTGGACGGGAAATAGTTGGCATATTGTGCCGACTCGGTTAGGAGAAAGCTACCTACCTATAGCGCTGGGCATTATTTTCGTGCTAGTGATTATATGGTTACCATTAGCACTGCGATTGGCAAATAGTTCCAGCATTATGGCTTGGGCGATGGTGGCGGTGCTGTTGGCTATTTTGCCAGCACTAATGGTCTGGCTTACCTACAGACGTTAATTCCATGACCGTTGAAGTTTTAGATGATTACCCCGAACCAATTACGAGCGCTCAACGCGCTTATCAAGCTTCCCTAAAATTGGGATTCACCAAGGGAGCAGACCGCAGTCGCGCTGTGTTGGCAATGGCTGAGGCTCTGGAAGGCTCATTTGACGACATTTTGGAAGCCAATACTTTGGATTTGGAAGCCAGTAAAGAAATGGCTGTGCCAGAGTTAATTTTAGATTGGCTGAAGCTCACTCCTACAAGGCTAGAAACCACAGTAGAAATTCTCCAAAGGTTAGGGGAATTATCAGATCCGTTGCGGCGGGTGAGGAATGCTGACTATCAACTAGAAGATTCCCAAAGTTACACTCAGTTAATGCCTTTGGGTGTGATTGGGTTTATTTATGAAGCATTTCCCGATTTAGGGGCGATCGCAGCTGGTTTATCTATTAAAACTGGCAATAGTATTATTCTCAAGGGTAGTACAGAAGCTAGTCATTCCAACGAGGCGATCGCTAACGTCTTGCAAAACGCCATTGAGGAAGTTGGTTTGCCATCAGGCTGTGTGGAACTAATTACAGCCGAACATGGTGCTTCCATTCGTGATTTAGTCACCCAAGACAAGTATGTGAATTTAGTCATACCCTACGGACGTTCGACCTTAGTCCAACAGGTGATGCGACAATCAACTTGTCCAGTCTTAAAATCAGCAATGGGTAACTGCTACCTTTACTGGTCACTCAACAGCAGTTTAGACATGATTCGCTGGATGATTATGGATAGCCATGAAAGCGAACCAGATCCAGTAAATGCCATTGAAAAAGTACTGATTCATCGCCAAGCCTTACCATCATCTTTAGCAGTGCTGTGGAACAGCTTGAAGGAAAAAGGCTTTGAAATCAAAGGCGATGAAGAACTAGTAGAAGCATTCCCCCATTTACATCTAGTGAAAGAAGGCGAATGGGGTAGCGCTTACTTAACAAAAACCGTAGCCTTTAAATTAGTAGATAGTTTAGAAGATGCGATCGCTTGGATTAATCAATATAGTAGCGGTCATGCTGACTCTATTGTCACGGAATCTTATCAAGAAAGTCGCCAGTTTGCCTTGGGTGTGAACAGCGCTTCGACATATATAAACACCTCGCCGCGTTTTTCGCGTAACCCTTCACGGGGAGACTCAGTATTTCTCGGTATGTCTAATCAAAAAGGACACCGCAGGGGATTTATTAGTTTGGAAACTCTAACCACGGTTAAACACATTGTTCAGGGGAATGGACGGTTTTAAAATCACAGGCGATATTTTGGTTGTTGAGGTATTTTAAATTACAAATAGGGCAAGATAAAGAATGAGATAAATCTTTTACTTGCCAAAACTATGAGCCTGTGCATTAATCCTCACTGTGCGACTCCTAAAAACGCCGACAATATTCTTTTCTGTCAAGCCTGTGGTTCAGAATTACTATTACAAGGGCGATATCGAATTATTCGCCAGTTGGGGGAAGGTGGTTTTGGCAAGACTTTTGAGGTTAGCCACAATAACAGCCTCAAAGTTTTAAAAGTGTTGACCTTAGATGATGCTAAAGCCGTATCACTATTTCAGCAAGAAGCCACAGTATTAAGACAGCTAAATCATCCAGGGATACCGAAAGCAGAAGAATACTTTACCTTTTTACCGAGAAATAGCCAATCACCATTGCATTGTTTAGTGATGGAGAAAATTGAGGGGTTGGATTTATGCCAGTATATGGAACAAAAAGAGAATCGCCCCATTGATGAAAAATTAGCAATATTATGGCTGACTCAACTAGCAAATCTCTACGAGAGGCTGCGCCAACGGGAACGCCTAAAGGCGAATGCGTGAGACAAAAAAAAGTCCGCACAAGCGGACTACATAACACCAGATTTTCATTTGCTAGTCATCTACTTCTGATCCGAAGTGTAGTAAACCTTACTACCTGTATCCGGAACAAAACGACAGCTAATAGCAGAACGCCATAAGGATTTCCAAATAGGTTCTGAAGACTTACGAAAATATTCACCCATAATTGGTTTAATCGCCTCAGTTGCCTTTAGTAAATTGTAGTGAGGCATATTGAGGAAGATATGGTGAGCAACATGAGTACCAATATCGTGATGGATGTGATTGATAAAACCGTAATCTCTATCAATACTAGAAATTGCACCTTTAAGAAAAGTCCAATCTTCTCCACGATACCAAGGAATATCTTGCTCTGTATGATGCAAAAAGGTCACCAAATCTAGCCAAATTACAAACACAATGTAAGGCATGGCGTAGTATTTTAGTAACCACATCCAACCCCATTGATAGGTAAGGAAACCCAGCAAACCTACCATGCCAATCCAGAGTACAGTACTGGTGATGATATCCCATTTTTCAGATGGCTTAAAAAGTGGGCTACTTGGCGAAAAGTGAGAGCCTTCCTTACCCGGAGAACGTTTAAATAAATATACAGGATAAGCCAAAAGAAAGACATAATATCTGCCTATCTTTTGCATCAAGGGCATTTCCTTATATTGTGATTCCGTCACCGGATACCAGCTCTCATCATTATCTAGATTGCCAGTATTTTTGTGGTGAGTTCTGTGGCTAATTCTCCAACCGTGATAAGGAACTAATATCGGTGTGTGAGATAAATGTCCAATTAAATCATTGAGCCATTTATGCTTAGAAAAAGATTGATGTCCGCAGTCATGCCCAACTACGAACAAAGCCCAAAACATTGTTCCTTGCATGACCCAGAAAACAGGCCAAAAATACCAAGAATCCAGATAATGTGCTACTGCATACAGCACACTGATAATCAGGATGTCACGAAAAAAGTAAAATAGGGATTTGGTCACACTAGGCTGAAAACATTCAGCAGGTATTGCAGCTTTCAAATCCTGAAGAGTAAAGGGAAGTTGGGTTTTTTCTTCAGACAAATTACAGTCGTCAGGATTATTAAAAGCAATGGTATTTGATTGCACTGGATTCTTTTGTGGGATATAAATCAGATTTTTTTGACATATCTTTAGTATCAGCTTTGACTAATACGCAAGAAGATAATTCTGGTAATTCACCTAACAATTTAATTAGATAAACAATTACCAGAATCTATTCAATTTACAGGATAATAAACGATATTGCAAACAGCAAATACGCTCATAGGCCAACTACTGGCAATGCTATTTATTTTCCTGCGTAATATTCGTTGAAAGTTTGATAACCAATATCAGTTTGGTACAATTGACATTCGTCTGTAATTTGCTTCATTAAAGACCAAGAAAACTGACATTCATCATGTAGATAAGGCTGCCAATTTTCCTTGATGCTACTGTAAGCCATCCGCAGATTATAAGAAGGAATAGCAGTAGAAATATGATGCGGAACATGGACATTGATATCATGGCACAGGATTTCTACCCACCGGGGATAATCGCAGTGAATGGTACCAAATAGCTGTGCTAAAGCCTCATTCCACTTGTTTGCTGCCACAAATGGCACATCTGAGGTGGTGTGGTGAACGATGGTGAAGGTACTCATCCAAAAATGGTAAACCATCCAGGGGAGTAGCCAAAATTTGACAAATCCCCAAATACCAGTTGTAGCAATCAACAGAGGAAATGCGATCGCAGCAAATACAACTACTACAGCCACCGAAAGCTTGACACTTGATTGGTCTTTGGTTTTGAAGTTTCGCCAGTCAAAATGCACTACTGCCCAATGTCCAATGGAACCTACCCACCATAGGCGCTTACGCATGAAGCCTTCAAAGGCATATTGTTTCAAGGGGGTCCAATTTTCAAACACGTGTGTTCTAATGGGATGCCAAGCATTATCCTCATCCAATTTATTGGTGTGAGCATGGTGATAGTTATGCTTAATCCGCCAACTGTGAAACGGATAAATTAAAGGCATCATAAATATGTGTCCCACCAAATCATTTACCCAACGACGGTTGGCAAAAGATCTGTGACCACAATCATGGCCGATTACAAAAAAACCTGTTAAAGCAGTACCTGTAAAAATCCAAGCTAAGGGCAAGAGAAACCAAGGACTGATTGTCAGTAGATAGTAGCCCAAGGCAACCATAGAGACACTGAGCAAGGCTTGTGTCCAAGCTTTACGACGGTTCTTTTGAAAACATTCCCGTGGCAAGCTTTTGATAATATCTTTTAACTTCAGGTTGGGATCGCCGAGGTCATCGCCTAATTTTTGGCTGTTGATTATTGATGTAGTCATGGACACCTGGAAAACAACACGCGTTACTGTCAAGTCACCGAAAACAGCGACTTGGCGCAAAATTTCTTAACATTAGCGTCTCGGATTATAGCAACCTAAGCTACACAAGCGCACTATTTTTAGTAGCTGTGGTCAATATTTTCCGAGAGAGTGAATGGTTATTAGTTGTTGGTAGAAATTACTTTTTCGCCAATAGTGAACAAATTCTGTAATTTATCCACTATTGACTATATCTTGAAAAATTACTGCTTTTTATCGGCCAACTTTACATTAGTCGCTAGACCAAATACTTGCAGCAATTGAATGGTCATCCAAGTTAAATCGATTTCCCACCATTCCAGCCCGTGACGAGCTGAGTATTGAAAAGCATGGTGGTTATTATGCCAGCCTTCACCGAACACTAGCACGGCGACCCACCAGCAGTTAGTTGAGCGATCGCCTGAATCATGGCTGCGATAACCAAATTTGTGGGTGGCGCTGTTTACAAGCCAGGTGCAGTGGTAAACCCAGACAATGCGAACAAATATACCCCAAACCACAAAAGGCCAGCCACCAAGGTACATGAGTAATAAACCCAGTGCCACCTGAATCAAAATGAAATATTTCTGTAAAAACTGATAAACTGGGTCTTCTGCAATGTCTTTGGTGAAGCGAGGAACGTCAGCGTGAGAGGGAGAATGATAAATTAACCAACCCATATGACTCCACCAGAAGCCTTTATTGGAATCATGGGGATCTGGTTCGGTATCAGAATGTACATGATGAATGCGATGTGTCCCTATCCACTCAATTGGCCCTCCTTGACAGGCCAATGTCCCGCAAAAAACCAAGAAATATTCCAGCCATTTGGGAGTTTGAAAACTGCGGTGGGTAACCAGGCGGTGAAATCCCAGGGTAATACCTAGACCACCTGTCACCCAATAAAGAAACAAACCCACACCAACGGCTGCCCAGCTAAAGTTACCAGGAACAAAGGCAAAAAGAGCGCCGATGTGCAGAAAAACGAAAAACAGGGTATTTACCCAGTTAACTTGAAGTTTAGTTGAAGTAGCAATTGTCATGCAATAACCCGAATTGAAATTGTCCAGCCTAATCTGCGCGATTGGAAAATCCGCATATCTATAATTTTTTTTGAAAGAGGAACTAATGAACAGCTTGGAACAGCTGCAACAAGCAGAACAGGCATTGATAGAAATTTTTTCTGGAATTGACGCTCAGGTCAAGCATAATCTGAAAAGAGTCTTGGATGCCTTTCGTAATCACCGTGTAGGCGCACACCATTTTGCTGGTGTTAGTGGTTATGGTCACGATGATTTAGGACGAGAAACTTTAGATAAAGTTTTTGCCGAAGTCATGGGTGCTGAAGCTGCGGCTGTGCGAGTACAGTTTGTTTCTGGAACTCATGCGATCGCCTGTGCTTTATTTGGTGTTCTCCGTCCTGGAGATGAGATGTTAGCAGTGGTCGGTTCTCCTTACGATACGCTGGAAGAAGTCATTGGTTTACGGGGTCAAGGTCAAGGTTCCCTTATTGAGTTTGGCATAAATTACCGTCAATTGGAGCTAACTCCAGAAGGAACTATAGATTGGCAAACCTTATCTCATAGTGTGGCTGAGAATACGCGTTTAGTATTAATTCAACGTTCTTGCGGCTATTCCTGGCGACCGAGTTTATCAATTGCGGATATCGAAAAAATCGTTCATCTAGTTAAACAACAAAACCCCAATACTGTCTGTTTTGTAGATAACTGTTACGGCGAATTTATTGAAACCAAAGAACCGACAAATGTGGGTGCGGATTTAATGGCGGGGTCGCTGATTAAAAATCCTGGGGGGACGATTGTCAACGCCGGTGGTTATGTTGCCGGTCGGGCTGATTTAGTGGAAGCGGCTGCTTGTCGTTTGACTGCTCCTGGTATTGGTAGTTATGGTGGTGCGACCTTTGACCAAAACCGCCTGCTTTTTCAAGGCTTATTTTTGGCTCCCCAGATGGTAGGGGAGGCGATGAAGGGGACTCATTTGACTGGTTATGTGTTTGATAAGTTGGGTTATCCGGTGAATCCTGCACCCCTGGCGCCTCGTGGGGATGTGATTCAGGCGATTAAGTTGGGTTCTGCTGCCAAGCTAATTGCTTTCTGTAAGGCGATACAACAGCATTCACCTGTGGGTTCTTATTTAGACCCTATTCCCGATAATATACCGGGGTATGAGAGCCAGGTGGTGATGGCTGGGGGGACGTTTATTGAGGGGAGTACTTTGGAGTTTTCGGCGGATGGGCCTTTAAGAGAGCCTTATGTGGTTTATTGCCAAGGTGGGACTCACTGGACTCATGTGGCGATCGCACTAGAGGCGGCGATGCTGGCGGTGTCAGAAGTTACATGAGTTAAGATTGTGTCACGCAAAGTCGCAAAGGCGCAGAGAAAGATGACGGAGAATGAGATAGCGAAGGTGATTGTGGATGCTGCCTTTAAGGTTCATGTGAAGTTGGGGCCTGGTTTGTTGGAATCTGTTTATGAGTCTGTTCTGGCTTATGAGTTAGAAAAGCGGGGGTTGAAGGTAACAAGACAGCAAGCTATTCCAGTGGTTTATGAACAAGTAAATTTGGCAGAAGGTTTTCGAGCCGACATTATTGTTGAAAGTAAGGTGATTATCGAACTTAAATCCGTAGAAGCAGTTCACCCAGTCCATAAAAAGCAACTACTCACCTATCTAATCCTTGCCAACAAACGCCTTGGCTTACTCATCAACTTTGGCGCCTTACTCATCAAAGACGGTATTTCCCGTGTCGTCAACAACTTATAAAATCATCCAAAAAGACGCAAAGACCTTGCAATTCCTTTTGCGCCTTTGCGTCTTTGCGTGAAACTCACTCCGGTAACTTATACTGCCCAACAATCCGCTTCGCAAACTCCGGCACATGCTCCTCCAACTTCTGTGGATGATTCCGCTTCACATACAAATAATTCCGCGTAAAGTGCGAATCAATGGAAAATCGCGCATACTCCAAACCCTTAGGCCCAATTCTCTCAATCACCACACCCATGAGTTTCGCCGCCCACATAGGTAAAGTCACACCCTTATCGTAAGCCGGAATACTCTGTTGCACCGCTTCTTTGCGATTCCCTTGGGACATTACAGGCTGAGTATCTAACTGGTCTTGCACCAAGTCCAACATTTCCTTTCCTGTATCATTCCTGACTACAATCCACTGCCAACCAAAGGGTGCGCCCATATAACCCACAACTAAATCTGCCAGTGAGTTGACGTAATCAAAGCAACTCATACAGGAAGGAGCAAAGACGTCTTTAAGTTTATTCGTCTTTAAACCAAAGAATGGTACTGTTTCCGTGGAACCATCTTCATGTTTAAAATGCACCCGAAAATCTTGCATGAATTCATAATGTACTACTGTCTCAGGCGATCGGCTGGTGGTTTCTAAGAATTTTTGCAGCCCAGCGCGGGTAACATTATCTACGCAAGGTGTACCTAAGACATACAACTTTTCTAAACCTAGTTGTTTTTCCACAGCCCTAAGTGCCTGAATTTGGCAACCCACACCAATTACCAATAATCGCTTCATCCCCGATCGCTCTATTTGTTCCAAAACAGAAAGGTTGGGCGATAGTGTAGGTTTATTTACCCTTGCTGCCAGTATTTCTTCTGGGGTACGGGCGATAACAGGCATGGGTTGAAAGCGGTCTTCTTTGGTGTTCTGCACACAAACCACACCTTCAACTAGGCCGCGATTGAGCATTTCAATGGCAATGCTACTAACGATACCCGTCCATTGTGCGCCTTCGATGGGCTGCTGTTTCCGGGCCGCCATCATGTCTTGATGCACACCGAAGTAAAGTTCATTGTCGTTGTCGAGGTCACGCGATCGCCTATGCGTCTGTTCTTCTAAGTCGCCTATCTGCTGATTAATAAAGGCGCAGGCTTCCTTGACATAGTGAATATAATATGTATCACACAGTCCGCACTCGCTACAAAGTTCTTTAGCAGGGCGACGGCTGGTAGGTTTGAGGGCTTTGGCTTTTTTGTGAGGAAAAACTGAAGTCATGTTAAGCGCAATTTGTTATCTCAAAACTTAAGATAGCGGAATGCTGTATCTTACACAAAATTTCAACGCAAAAATCAAGATTTCAGTTATATATGAATTAGACTAAATTAAAGTATTATATACTGCATTTTTACGTATTATCACGGTAATAAAAACAAAACTATGGGATTAAGTAAACGCATCAATGGTATTGTCCATGCAAATGTGAACAGTACACTACGCAACTTCAAAAAAGTAGATTTCCAGACAGCTGAAAAAGCAGCATTCGTAAGTGGCGGATTAGCCGCTGGTGCTGTCGTATCGGAAACAGTGGGTGGAATGGGACTAGCCGCCGCCGGAACAGCTATTGGTATTGGTGCGCCTCATTTATTAGCTGTAGGAGCCGTTACTGGTACAGCCGCTTACGGAGCGAAAAAGGGAATAGAAAACCGAGACTCTCTAGCGTTAGGTGCAGCTGCATTAGGAGCAGCAGGTGGTGTAGGAGTTTCCAGCACCATTGGCAATATGGGATTACTAGCAGTCGGAACGGGATTTAGCATAGGTATGGCTCCTGTGACGGCGGCTGGTGCAGTGGTAGGACTAGGTGCTTATGGTGTATTCAAGCTCTTGGATGGAAATCACGATAATGATTCAAAACCAATTATTGAATCTCTCAACCAAGTCAAACAAAGCATCATAGAAAATATTCATACTGCCAAAGCCAATCAAAAAAGATTACAAGCATATTATCAACAAACTCAAAACAAAATCGCATCTTGCCATCAAATAGCCTTATTAGCTATGAAAAAACGTAGTGAAGACTTGGCTCGTGAAGCTTTGATGCGTAAGTATACCCACCAACAAAATGCCAACAATCTTCACAAACAACTAGAAGAACTAACGACAACGATTAATAATCTATTCCTTGATTTGCAATTTATAAATCAAACAATTATTCAAATAAAAACCGAAGGAAGCTAAAACAAAAAAGTTTATATATTCCTCTGTAGTTCATTCATTTAATTCTTTTACATCATGAAAAAACTAGGAATTGTTATTATCATCGCTTTCGCCTCAACGCTGACGGCCTGTTTCCAAAACTCACAAGCTGATACACCACCAATTTCCCATTCTTCTCCTAAGCAAGCAAAATCAATTGCAGAGGTTCCTCCCGAACAACCAAAACTTCTCTCAAATCCTCCACATTGTGACGATGGCTGTCAGACACTTGACACAGATACTAGTTTTAGTGAATCACCAATTAAACCAGAACTCATTGCTTATTTGCCGACATGGGAAAATATCTGTAAAAAAACTCAGCAACAGCCTTATTGTACTATTTTGAAACCTTATCAATTTGCTGATGGCATAGTTTACCTCAAAGTTTCTAGCACTGAATCTTTTGCTATTGATATTCATTTCACATCCGGTATCGATAGAAATAGAGCTATGAGTATTGTCCAAGCTGCTGTCAACAGTCAAGATGCTTTTGAAAAAACTGAAGAAACCAAAGATAAAATAATTTTGTATGGAGGCCCCTTTGATGATGGGAATGAAATTTATTATCTAGCAGTGACTGAGTTAATCTTAAATGCTCAAAACCAAGTTACTCAAATCACTTCCGTCTCGACAACTCCATAAAATTTCACTAATTATTTCGGATGACTTTGTATAATTCAGTAATTACTCTTGACGTTGTGTGAATTTATTTGTTCTTCAGTAGCTGTTAGTTTAACTTGTGTGCGCTCATACAACAATACCAATACGGGGACTGGCAGTGAATTAGCCAACCACCCGTTTAATAAGGATAGCGATGGCATCACCGCTAATTCCTAGGGAGTGCAAGAAAGTTGGCGATTAAGCCGTCATTTTAATATCGGGGGTTGGGTTGGTTTGACACATTCTTTCTAAAATAGAGGTAAGGTGCGCGAAGACCAATATCTCAAACGCACCCTAGTAGATTTTTGACTTAATTGACTACAGAGGCGATCGCCTTGTCAACAGCTTGCAATGCCAAATCGATTTCGGCGGCTGTGACAATCAACGGTGGGACAAACCGGACAACTTTGGGCCCGGCTGGTACTAGCAACAAACCCTCATCAATAGCTGCTTTCACAATATCAGCGGCGGTTAGCTGAATATCTGCTTGCAACTCCATCCCATTAATTAAACCCCAACCCCGGACTTCTGTAATGTAGTTAGGATACTTTGCGGCGAGGGCGTTTAATCCAGCGCGTAACTGTTCTCCTCTAGCTTCTACATTCTGCACAATATTCTCTGTTTCCAAAGTTTGGCAGACAGCAAGGGCCACCCCACAGACAAAGGGATTACCACCAAAGGTGCTGGCGTGTTCTCCTGGTTGGAAGACATCACAGAATTTCTTACTCATCATGGCGCCAATGGGGATACCACCACCTAAACCTTTGGCACTGGTAAAGATATCTGGTTCTACACCCAGATGTTCATAACCCCATAACTTACCACTGCGTCCCATACCCACTTGCACTTCGTCGAACATCAACAAAACGCCAGTTTCATCACAAATTTGCCGCAGTTTTTGAAAGTAAGCCACATCACCAGGACGCACACCACCTTCACCTTGCAACGGTTCAATTAAAATTGCCGCTACCCGATAATCACCTTCATCTAATTCAGTAATTGCTTCCTCTATGGCATTAATATCGTTGTATGGTACATATGCAAAACCAGGAACTAAAGGATCAAAGTATTTTTGATACTTCGGTTGTCCCGTAGCGGTGACTGTCGCTAAAGTCCTACCGTGGAAACTAGCATTGGCTGTTAAAATAATTGGCTTGTCAATGTCTAAAACTGTGTGGGCATACTTGCGTGCCAGTTTAATGGCTGCTTCGTTAGCCTCGGCTCCAGAATTGCAGAAAAATACGCGATCGGCACAAGAATGTTGAATAATCCATTGGGCTAATTCACCTTGTTCGGGAATGTAGTACAAATTAGAAACATGATGCAGCTTTTTGATTTGCCGCGTTACTGCTTCTACCATTGCTGGGTGGGCGTGTCCTAAGGTACAAGTGGCAATTCCCGCCACAAAGTCCAGGTATTCTCTACCCTGGGTATCCCAAACTCGGCATCCAGCACCTCTATCTAAAGCTAAGGGAAAGCGGGCATAAGTTGACATGACAGCTTCATTAAAGCTATCGGCGTCAAAAGGGCTAGATGACATAGAATCTGACTTTGGGGGGATGGTGACTTCCTCAATGAGAGTTTGTCTGCTCACTACCGCGCCTCCTGATAAATCTTTAATCTTATACTCACTTACTAGTTTCCTAGAAATTATTAAAAATTACTTTTTATTTATCACATCTGATACTTTTTTATAGGCTAACAGTTAAATATGCTCCCCGGCTGGGCAGTAGTAAATAAAAATTGTGTATTCTACACTTGAGAAAAAATACCGACAAATTCAAAAAGAGTTAATGCTAGGAATGATATCCCTCGGTGGTGTCTTCCTCTTGGGTACGTTGTGGTATTGGTTAGTTGAGGGATGGTCATGGGAAGACGCAGCTTACATGACGGTTATTACCTTAGCTACCGTGGGATATGGCGAAATAAACCCGCTCAGTAGCCGTGGCAGGTTATTTACTATAGCTTTGATTGTATTGGGTGTAATCAATATCGGTTACATTGTCAATAGATTAACAGAAGCTCTGATTCAAGGCTACTTTCAACAAGGTATTCGTCTCCAGCAGCAAAGGCGCTTAATGGAATCCTTATCAGGACATTATATTATTTGTGGATTTAGTCGTACTGGTCGGCAAATTGCCAAGGAATTTCAGGCGGAAGGTGTGGAGTTTGTCATAATTGATTCTGATTTAGAATCAGTGCAAGATGCACAGGCAATCGGTTATGTGGCTTTTCAAGGTGATGCCACACTGGATGATACCCTATTGCAAGTTGGTATTGACCGGGCGACTTGTATTGTGGCGGCTTTACCATCTGATGCCGAAAATTTATATACTGTACTTTCAGCAAAAACACTTAATCCCAAAATTCGGGCGATCGCCCGCGCCAGTACAGAGGAAGCTCTAAAAAAATTACAGCGCGGTGGTGCAGATGCTGTGATTTCTCCTTATATTACAGGGGGTAAGCGCATGGCGGCGGCGGCTCTCAGACCCCAAGTATTAGATTTCATGGATGGTGTGATTACTGGCGCTGGTCGTGAATTATACATGGAAGAATTTTTGATTGACTCCGATGTTTGTCCGGTGGTGGGTCAAAGTTTACACAAGGCTAGACTGCGATCGCAAACTGGGGCCTTAGTTCTGGCCATTCGCCGAGTTGATGGCATTTTAATTGGTGGCCCCACAGGGGAGACAATTTTAATGCCGGGAGACACGCTAATTTGTATGGGTACATCTGAACAGCTGCGTAAACTCAATCAAATTCTCGGGCCAATTAATTCGCAACAACTACGACGACCGAGACATCGCTCATAATGGTTATTGTTTAGTATTTATAATTTTACCCTTACCCATTGGTGACATAAATTAGAAAGCGATCGCCTGGTTGTTAAGTACCAATTGCGATCGCTTTCATTTATACTGACATTTTAAATTTTTAAGGAGTTTAGCGATGCTAAATCTCTACCCTACGAATTCTAAAAATTATATTAAGCCTCTTCTTGACGATCGCTTTTCTGTCCTGGAGAAGCTTCATAAAGAGCATCTAGCTGTTGACGCGCATCTTCAACGTTGACTGAACGCATTACTAATAGAGGCTCTTTAATTAAGTTGCCTGCATTATCTAATAATTCTGGATGGGGAATAAACTGTTTTTTTGCCGAAAAATAGGCAACATTACCCTGATTACCTCTAGGCGAATATTGAGATGGATAAGATCTCTCTCGATCAAAACTAAACATAATCAAGTTGCGGATTAAGTTGGCAACGGCTATAACAGCAAGGATTGTAAAAGCAAGAATGTAAAGTAGGTGTAACATCAGATTTTCCTCCAGGGGCAGCAATTTTTAAAATTTGATACTTTAACGCTGTACTTCGTTGGTGTTTTGAATGGCAACGAGGACTTTTATCTTAATTACCAAGATGCGTTTATATTTAGATTGGAAAAAAATTTAACCGTTATTCAAACTACGGTAGCATAGGATACATTATTTGATAATAAAAATAATGTTAAGGATTTTTTCCGAACAATGCGACTTGTATACATATGTCTTACCGTTCGTTGTCCCAATCAGCCTGATCTGGTCAAGCAGCCATAGCCAACCCTCACAGTTCGCGTGCTTGACGAAATTTCATTGAAGTATTCCAGCATTCCGTTACCAGTTGATGCCAGGGCATTAAGGTATTCATATCAATCCCGACTTGTCCATCGGTTGCGGTAAACAACATCTTGGCTGTGTTGACTTCGTTTTGCGCTTGTTTAACTCGCAAGAGAAAATCAGATTGCTCTTCGTGACTCATAAACGATAGTTGCTCGGTTTCTAACAATTCACGCGATCGCGCAAACCAATACTGAAAATCCTCTAGTAGAGGTTCTAATACCGTTTTCAGCAGATCAGCCCCTGGTAAATTTGAGTCTCGCATAAATAAAAAGTATATTTCTAACTCCTCTACTAATATTAACGTTATTTACAATATTTAACATTATTATATGCTCTCTCTAAGGATAGATTGTCGAAAAATCTGTAATAATGACTACGAAATAAACTAAAGTTAAGATTAGCGCAAGTTTTGTGTAAACTTCAGGACACAAAAAAGCTATACGGAGCATGAAGCCAAAGGATTTTCGGCATTGCGTTAGCGTAGCTGACTGGAGATAACTAGTTAAATCAAAGGTGAATAATCCTCGAATGTGGCGCTGAGTATTTTACCCTCAGCAGTTAAGGTTTATGAGAACAGGATTAATTCAACGGGAATATTTAATTTAAAGTAATCAAAATCGTTATATTTGAAGCAGTACAGGAAAGTGCTGAGTGCTGAGTAAAAGCCCCTAGCCTCTATTCCCCAATCCTTGGGTAGATTTTTCCTAGCATCAACTACTAAAATTATCTTTTTGCAATCACTTCGCCAATGGTTCAGCAGCCGATGTCGCCAAACTCATCTCTTAGTCAGTCAGAACAACCGGAAAAAATTTATTTACCGCGCACCAGCGAATCGGAAGAATTAAAAAAGATTCGTCATACAGCTTCCCATGTGATGGCAATGGCGGTACAAAAGCTGTTTCCCAAGGCGCAAGTTACAATTGGCCCCTGGATTGAAAACGGTTTTTATTACGACTTTGATAGTCCAGAACCATTTAGCGAAAATGATCTAAAGGCCATCAAGAAAGAGATGGTGAAAATTATTAATCGCAAATTGCCGGTGATTCGGGAAGAAGTCAGCCGAGAACAAGCCGAACAACGGATTCAGGAAATCAAAGAACCTTACAAACTAGAAATCCTCGGAGATATTAAAGAAGAACCCATCACAATTTACCATTTAGGTGAGGAATGGTGGGATTTGTGCGCCGGGCCTCACGTCGAAAATACCAGCCAATTAAACCCTAAAGCTATTGAATTGGAAAGTGTGGCTGGTGCTTATTGGCGCGGGGATGAAACCAAGGCACAATTACAACGCATCTATGCTACTGCTTGGGAAAGTCCAGAACAACTGGCTGAATATAAGCGGCGTAAAGAAGAAGCCTTGCGGCGTGACCACCGTAAACTTGGTAAAGAACTAGGATTATTTATATTTTCCGAACAAGTGGGGCCGGGTTTACCCTTGTGGACACCCAAAGGTACTTTGTTACGGAGTGTCTTAGAAGATTTTCTTAAGCAGGAACAGCTAAAACGTGGTTATCTACCTGTAGTGACACCACATATAGCCAGAGTAGATTTATTTAAGACTTCTGGACACTGGCAAAAATATAAGGAAGATATGTTTCCTTTGATGTCGGATGACGAGGAAGCCGCCGCACTAGAACAAGGCTTCGTTCTCAAGCCGATGAATTGTCCGTTTCACATCCAAATATACAAGAGTGAATTACGTTCCTATCGGGAATTACCCATCAGATTTGCGGAATTTGGTACTGTTTACCGCTACGAACAATCAGGAGAATTAGGCGGTTTAACCAGGGTACGCGGTTTTACCGTAGATGACTCCCACCTATTTGTGACTCCAGAACAGCTAGACAACGAATTTCTCAACGTTGTAGATTTGATTTTGTCGGTATTCAAAAGTCTGCAACTGAAGAACTTTAAAGCTAGACTCAGTTTCCGAGATCCCAACAGTGATAAGTATATCGGTTCCAATGAAGTTTGGGATAAAGCTGAAGGCGCGATTCGTCGTGCTGTGGAAAAATTGGGAATGAATTACTTTGAAGGGATTGGGGAAGCGGCGTTTTATGGCCCCAAACTAGACTTTATCTTCAGTGATGCTTTAGAACGGGAATGGCAATTAGGAACTGTCCAAGTAGATTACAACTTACCAGAACGGTTTGATTTGGAATATGTAGCCGAAGATGGTTCTCGCCAACGTCCCGTAATGATTCACCGTGCGCCTTTTGGTTCCCTAGAACGGCTAATTGGGATTTTGATTGAAGAGTACGCTGGTGATTTCCCCTTGTGGTTAGCGCCAGTGCAAGCCAGATTGTTACCAGTAGGAGAAGCACAATTAGATTTTACCAAACAAGTAGCGGCCAAAATGGTAGCTGCCGGTATCCGTGCCGAAGTCGATACTAGTGGCGATCGCCTGGGTAAATTAATCCGCAATGCTGAGAAGCAAAAAATACCTGTAATGGCGGTAGTAGGCGCTAAAGAAGTAGAATCTAATAGTTTGAGTATCCGTACCCGTGCTTCTGGGGAGTTGGGCGCGATACCTGTAGATGAGGTGGTAGATAAAATGAAGCAGGCGATCGCAAACTTCGAGAACTTTTAAAAGTCATTAGGCTAGGCATTGCCTAGTCTCAAAAACTAAATTACTAAAATAGCCTATGATTACCACAAAAGCACAAGTACAATCTCTTTTGCAGCAACTACCAGATGACTGCTCAATTGAAGATATCCAGTATCATCTATATGTCATCGAGAAAGTTCGTCATGGACTGGGAGTAGCTGATACAGAAAAAACCCTTAGCCAACAAGAAGCTAAAGAACTTTTGAGCAAATGGCTGATCAAGTAGTCTGGTCTAAAAAAGCATTAGAAGATGTAGAAGCGATCGCTACATATATATCTCGTGACTCGGTTTCTTATACTGCTACAGTGGTTCAGGAAATACTTGATGTAACTCGACATTTGAATGAATCGCCCTTTTCAGGTCGAGTAGCGCCAGAATTTAGTAAAGATAACATCAGGGAAAAGTTTGCATACACTTATCGAATTATTTATCGAATTCAAGATGATACTGTGACTATTGCAGCCGTGATTTATGGCAAAAGACTTGTAGATAAACTTGATAGCGATCGCTAACTTCGAGAACTTCTAGCAGAAAGTAGGGTGAGTATTGCTCACCCTGTCAAAAAATCACCCACAGTAAGTTGGTAAAGTTTAACAAGACGCTTGTCATGCTGCAACTGAAGCTGTTAATCTTCCTTCGACTCGTTCATATTCATCTTCAAGTAGCCAAAGTTTTGCTTCTTCGTAGGTGTCACTAGAAAATACCAATTGATAATTCTGATTTGGATCGTAAACACAGCTTTTACCGGAACTGTCACTTAATAAAATCAGAACGTATGGAAGTGAAGCTGTGGGATCGATCCATAGCTCTGTGAAGTCCCAGTTATCTGCCAGGTTTTGTGCGTGGGATAACATGGTATTTGTTTCCTTTTACTTTCATTTCAGCGTAATAAAGTGGGAATTTATCTCCGTCACAACTGACACGATATCCAATTGGTTCGTCAAAGCATATTCCACAGCGTTCATGTCCGCGAATGCACCCTGTAAATTCCCCTTTCTCTATGATTGCTTGAGCAACTATATATATTGTCACTTCATCAATAAATATATGAGCGCTGCCTTCTTTTTGGAGTAGCTGTTGCATTTGAGGAGTATCTGGGAGATGCTTGGCAACGTGTTTAGTGTCGAGAGTTAGTTCGCGGTCAATTAAACTCATTCAAAGCAGTTTTACACATAATTGAGAAACTTCGTTAAAGAATTTATCAGCGATCGCTTACTCAGATATTCTGTTTTACAAACCATACCTTGCCGCAATTAGCAAGACTCATGAGCAAATCAACCCTTTACATGAGATGCTGGTTGATGATTGGAGAGTATTTGCAGATGTCTGTTATTTCTAGTATCACTGTTACCATTCCCGCCACTACAGCTAACTTAGGGCCTGGTTTTGACTGTATTGGTGCAGCTTTAACTCTGTACAACAAATTCAAGTTCACTCGCCTAGATGAGGGTGGATTGATTATTCATGTCACAGGTGCAGAAGCCGAACGGGTGCAAACCGATGAAAGTAATTTGCTCTATCAGGCTTTTGTCAAGTGCTATCAATATATAGGGCAAACACCGCCATCGGTAAAAATGGAGATTGAGTTGGGTGTACCCTTGGCGAGAGGTTTGGGTAGTTCAGCTACAGCCATTGTCGGCGGCTTGGTTGGTGCGAATCAATTAGCGGGTGCGCCTTTGACTCAGTTACAAGTGATGGAATTAGCGATCGCTATGGAAGGACATCCTGATAATGTAGTACCAGCACTGTTGGGGGGATGTTGTTTGGCTGCTACCAGTGATGATGGTTGGGAGATTTGCGATATTCCCTGGAATGAAAATATCGTCCCAGTACTAGCCATTCCTGATTTTGAGCTTTCCACCAGTGAAGCGCGACAAGTTCTACCCACCGCAGTCAGTCGTGCAGATGCAATTTTTAACACAGCGCATCTAGGGTTATTATTACGCGGCTTGGAAACTGGTAAGGGAGAATGGTTAAGGACGGCTTTGCAAGATAGATTGCATCAGCCATATCGTCAAGCTTTGATTCCTGGTTACAATGCTGTGAATGCAGCTGCGGTGAATGCTGGTGCGTATGGCATGGTGATTAGCGGTGCAGGGCCAACACTGTTAGCTTTAGTAGATAAGTTGCATTCCCCATCTGTAGAGTCAGCCATGTTATCAGCTTGGCAATCAACAGGAATTACAGCAACAGTGCGATCGCTTTCTCTGGATACCCAAGGTGCAAGCTACGAAGGATAAACCGCAATGATTAATCCAATTCATACAGAAATCACAACCCTGAACTCACAAATTCAGGCTCTCCAGCAAGAACGGGCGGCGCTAACTATTGATAATGTATTATCTGGCGATCATGATTCAGCTAATAATCTATTATCTAGGGAAAATGATTCACCGTCGGCAATGGTTGAAGCTTATCGCCGCCAAGCCAGAGAAAATCCCCAATTGTCGGTAGAACTCAAGGGTATAGACGATGCGATCGCGGCCTTGGAAATACAGCGACAATACAAACAAGCTGAATTAAAAAATTGGCAAACAGAATCAAGACAACTTACCCAAGAGCAAGAGTTAGAAGAAGCCAGAGAAGTCGCTCAGGTTCACGCCGAACGCATTAATCAACTTGCTGCGGAACTAGCAACAGAAATCCGCCTGCTCAAATCTTGTGCTGATTACCTCAGTCCCATGTATTGGCACGTCTACTACAAGCCTTTTATTACTGGGTTTAAGACCATTTCCGTTCCTTATGTTCGCTCAGATGGGGAAGTCTGGTCTATTGTTAACCGAATTGTGTAAAATTGTCGGTATTTATCCAAAATCCTAGAAACTATAGCTTAAATTGGTGGTTTTAGCCGCCTTTTTTATTGTTTTTTTGTTGACGTTGCAAAAATTTACAATTAAAATGGTTTTGACAGGAATCAATGAGTATTTATTCCTAAAATTTTCTCGAAAAATAGCAATTAGGGATAATTTACATTTACAAAAGTAACGATTCCTTAATATAATGTAATTAAAAGTAAAAAGGTAAATTGATTGTCAGAAGTGATGAATGCTATTGAATTTCCCTGGCTGTCAGCCATAATTTTATTGCCCTTGGTGGCTGCCTTAGCCATCCCTTTAATCCCAGATAAAGAAGGCAAAACCGTTCGCTGGTATGGTCTAGGAGTTGCGATCGCCGACTTTGCCCTGATGATTTATGCTTTTTGGCATAGCTACGATTTTCAAAACTCCACACTGCAACTCGTAGAAAACTATCCTTGGGTTCCCCAGTTAGGATTGAATTGGTCAGTAGGGGTTGATGGATTATCGATGCCCTTACTCCTGTTAACAGGCTTAATTAACACACTCGCAATCTTCGCGGCTTGGAAAGTTACCAACAAGCCGCGATTGTTTTATGGTCTGATGTTGGTGATGTATAGCGCCCAGATCGGCGTATTCGTCGCCCAAGATTTGCTGTTGTTCTTCTTAATGTGGGAAATCGAGTTAGTACCTGTTTACTTACTGATTGCCATCTGGGGAGGGCCAAAACGCCGTTATGCCGCGACTAAGTTTATTCTCTATACAGCAGCCGCATCAATATTTATCTTGGTAGCTGGTTTTGCAATGGCATTCTCTGGAGATACCGTCACTTTCGACATGGCAACTCTGGGAATGAAGCAATACCCCAAAGCTTTTGAATTGTTAACTTATGCAGGTTTCTTAATTGCCTTCGGTGTGAAGATGCCAATCTTCCCCTTACACACTTGGCTACCTGATGCCCACGGTGAAGCATCTGCACCTGGTTCCATGATTTTGGCTGGTGTGTTGTTAAAAATGGGTGGTTATGCACTGATTCGCATCAACGTTGAAATGTTACCTAATGCCCATGTTTACTTTGCTCCCGTTTTAGCAGTTTTGGGTGTAGTAAACATTGTCTACGGTGCTTGCTGTGCCTTTGCCCAAACAAATCTCAAACGCCGCTTGGCTTACTCTTCAATTGCCCACATGGGATTTGTCTTAATCGGCATTGCCTCCTACACCGAAATTGGTGCTAGCGGTGCAGTACTACAGATGGTTTCTCACGGTTTAATTGCTGCTAGCTTGTTCTTCCTCTCTGGTGTAACTTACGAACGTACTCACACCTTGATGATGGACAAAATGGGCGGTATGGCTAAAGTAATGCCTAAAACCTTCGCTGTATTTACTATTGGTTCAATGGCTTCACTGGCTTTACCCGGAATGAGTGGTTTTGTCGGCGAATTGATGGTGTTCCTCGGTATTGCTTCCAGCGATGTTTACAGTTCCAGCTTCAAAGTTGTAGTCATCGTGTTGTCAGCTGTTGGCGTGATTTTGACACCAATTTACTTGCTATCCATGCTGCGCCAAGTGTTTTACGGTCAGCAAAGCGAAGAATTACATTTAGATGCTGTAATTGCCGATATCAAACCCCGCGAATTGTTAATCACGGCTTGTTTGATAATTCCCATCATCGGCATTGGTTTCTATCCCAAGTTGGCTACGCAGACTTATGATGTGAAAACAGTAGAATTAGCAGCCCATGCTCGTCAAGTTCTACCAGTTGTGGCACGTCAGCAACCCGCAAGTTTGTACTCACGTATCTTTACAGCACCAACTTTAGCTTCTTCTCAAGTTGAAACTTTAGTTAATATTGCAGAGTAAATATAAGTTCTATTGATGCTCCCTGCATTCCGCTTCTAACCATGTTTTTCACTTGTAGTTTTTCATAGGCCATAAGGTCGTTAAACCTTACCACGCATAACGCTTGCTTAATTGCGTTATCTTGATGAAAAAGGCTTGGACAAGAGCCAAGCCTTTGTATATACCAGGTGTTTACCATATCTAGACAATTTATATCTAATTGAATATTAATTCATCTACCTTAAAGTTATGTACAAATCCTTTAAAAACTGATATTTAATATTGCACATACATAAAATTATACAAAGCTAGCATAACATGAATATCTATAATAGTTTTATTCATACTCTGGTGAGATGTTATTTTATGAATATTAATTTATCTCTCCTCAAAATCCTTTTTTTATACAAAAAATACCCTGGTTTTTGTTCCAGAGTATATATTTTCTACCATCAATCAAGAGTCTAAAAAGATAAAATTGTTTCTTTTAATTAGTGAAACATATATTTTTATAATTATTATTGATTATGTAAGGCATATATTTTTTTACAAAAGAGGCTTGACTGTTAGCCAAGCCCATACATACCAAGAGTTTACCATATCTTGTTAGTTTAAATAGTCTCTTACTTAAGTTCCTCTATCTATAGTTAAGTAGAATGGTGTAAATAATTAAAGGTCTGTAGTGAGGACTTTAGTCCTCTAATAAGGACTGAAGTCCTTACTACGAAACGCGTACCTATGATTTGCAAGAAATCCAGTATCTGAGTTTCTTGTTGTTTGCAAATCAAATAGAATTTATATACAAAAAAGGCTTGGTATGAACCCAAGCCCTAAAGTAGAAGTAGAATCTATTAGAATAATTTAACTTTCAGAACTTAATGATTCATCATCCAATAGGCAGTATACAAAGATTCTTTGAACTGATATGGCATTTCTTGATGACCACAAAAAAGGTTTAGCCAAATGCTAAACCTCCATAGAAAGCAGTTATTCGACACACCAAAATTAATTTACACTTCCGCTTGCTTAAGTTCATCTCTCTCGAGGATGTGTCTAAATAAGTTGTAATATGATATTGTCGATGAGTGATACCGATTTGCAAAAAGAATGTTATGGATGAGTAGGTTGGCTAGAACGCAGTAAAATCTAATAAAATCGTATGTTTTGGCGTTGGATTATGCCTCCCGAACACTAGGTGAATTTACCTCAATCCAAACTACATTTGTCGCAAATATTTTGTGAATTAGCATAAGATTAGTCAAGAAAATAGTTTTGATATTGAACTAAGCAATGTATATTTATCTTCTAACTTACTTCAATAATTTTTAATTTTTAAACTGTTTTGCCAAGAGACTCAAAAGAATTTTTCGTGGTACTAATCGAGCTAATGTACTTCTGATTTGAGTAGTAATGTCACCCATTATCAGTGTTGGCTGACCATTCTCTAGTGCTTGTAATGATTGATAAACAACTTCTTTAGAAGAATAAGCTTTGTCTACATTTCCTAGCAAAGTTGCAGGAAAGTTAGCTTCGGTAAAAAAGTTAGTTTCTATGGGCCCAGGACAAGTGACTAAGACACGCACACCATAGAAACGATTTTCTGCCCACAGTGCTTCACTGAAGCTGAGAATAAAAGCTTTACTCGCTGCATATACAGAAAGATATGGTATTGGTTGAAATGCCGTAATTGATGATACATTAATAATGCTACCGGAACGACGTTGCCGCATTAAAGGCAAAAATTTATGCGTTAAATCTACTAACGCCAAAATGTTGAGTTGTACGATTTTGATTTGTCGTTCTCTGTCTCTTTCGGCAAAGTCACCATAGTCACCAAAGCCAGCATTATTGATTAATAAATCAATTGTTAACTTTTTTGTCTTAGTCGCATCAAAAACAACATCTGATGCATCAGTTTCAGTTAAGTCTTTGACTATCACATCTACTTGAATTTGATATTGCTCTTGTAGTTGTTTTGCTAGCTGATGTAGTTTTTCTTCAGAACGAGAAACAAGCACAAGATTTATCTTGCGTGCAGCTAATTCTTGGGCAAAGGCTTTGCCAATACCACTAGAAGCACCAGTAATTAAAGCAGTGGTCATTATTCAGCAAATATTTTCTTATTAACCTTATAAATTTTAACAATACTTTCTACAGCTTTTAAATATCTAGTTTTATTGAAAACCTATAATTAACACATAAGCATAATTTATTACTTACGTATAACAGATTTAAAGTCTAAGTATAAACAATGCAAATTACCTTATGAGATAAGAGTCTAAGAGATTTTTTGTATACATACTAGTAGTATATTTTTTTCGTGGAAAATGGGAACAATAAATTTATAAGTTACAGATAATATCTATGTATTGTCTTAATAAAAAAGCTTGGCAAATTTTGCATGATGAAGTTCAAAAATGCAGTGGTAATGACCAAGTGGGTAAAATTGAGCAGGAAATTGTCATTAAACGACTAAAAAAACTGCGATCGCAACAAGGCTCTCCTGCTGGGTTAGATGAACTGCGCGATACAGTTATAGATATATATCCGCAATTTAGTGAGAGTACTCTTAAGCAAGCTGCACGAGCGAATCAACCACCTGGTATTTTTGCCAAAATAAAATGGGCAACCATCCTCGTAAGCAGTTCAGCCGGGATATTATGGATCATTAACTTGCCTTATCCCATGATTCGTTGGCCTGTAGCTAAAACCATACCAATTTTACTATTGCCTAGCTACATGAGTATGGATTATCACTATCGAGGAGTAATTGATAACCTTGAGCAAGCAGACCAATTAGTGAATAAAGCTACTAGCCCTGCTGATATTAATCGGGGTGCAAAGAAAGTTCAAGCAGCAAAAAAAAATCTGGAAAAATTACCAGTTTGGTTTTTAGGATACTATCCTCAGGCTTATTGTGGTTTATTTGGTTGCAGTTGGAGGTTTACTCTAGATGAATTTGAAACAGCTCGTCAGCGGGTAGCACGGATAGATGCCATTGTTTTTCAAGACCAAAATGCTTTTACACCATTCAATCAAGGCGAACAGATACTAAAAGCTGCAAAACAGCAGTATGAGCAGGCTAATAGTACCAAAGATAGAGAACAGGCGATCGCCTCTTGGCAAGAAGGAATTGACCAACTCGCAGAAATTCCCCAAGGAACATTAGCCGCAAAAACTGCACAAAGCAAACTCAAAGCCTATAAACGTGATTTTGAAAATGCACGTATTGGTAATTTCATCACCGCCGCCCAAGAATTTGATTTGGCTGCGGAGAAAGCCAAGCAACAACAACCCCAAACAGCATCTCAATTATGGCAACAGGCCGTTAACCGCATTAACCAAGTTCCTTTAGAAAATCCTCGGTATTTAGAAGCACAGAAATTGTTAGCGTTCTACCAAGGAAAACTCCAGAGTGTTGTTGATCCTCATAGTGGTAGGTTAATTGAGGGTGCTAAAGAATTTGCCCTAGCCGCTGCTCAAGCATCCCAAAATCCACCGCATACAGATACACAGTGGAGACAAATTGCCAAATTGTGGTCAACAGCAATTGAGCAACTGCAAAGAATTCGTGTAGAAGAACCAGGTTATCTAGAAGCGCAGAAGTTGCTAGCGACATACCAAACCAACTTAGGAATTATTGAAACTCGACTGCAAGCTGAAATTGAGTCAAAAACATCCCTACAACAAGCCAATGAGCAAATTCAAAGTTTAATCACTGCACCTCCCTCAGACTCTCAGCAGCTAAAAGGTCAAATACAAGGCATTATCAATCAGCTGAAAACCATCAAATCAGGGACAACAGCCTACGCAGAAGCACAAACACTACTGTTATCGGCACAAAACAGGCTCAAACAATAGATATTTGCTTCAAATAGGTTGTGATAAGACCAGCAGCATCGTGTTTATGCTCAATTTTACAGTAATATTTGCGTTGCTGTAAAATATATGCTATGTTTATTATTCGTGTGGTTAAGGACGTATAGCTCAGTTGGTTAGAGCGCTACGTTGACATCGTAGAGGTCACTGGTTCGAATCCAGTTACGTCCATTTAATAATATAGGCTGTGTAAGGGCTCTGTGATTTTACACATAACTTTGTCACAATAGCAAGCTTATGGTTCCAAACCGATTTCCCTTCGTGCTGCTTTAAGGGCAACGCGAACTTTTTTGTCACGAAAACATCCTGGTTTAGCTAATAGCTGCTTCACTAGGGTAAATTTTTTACATTCCTCCCACCCAACACAATCGTTTCTAATTACAAAAAAGTCTGGTGTGTGCAAAACTCCTAGATTTAGCCCATTCTTCCCTTGATAGTCCAACTTGATTAGAGGGGGTTGGTCGTAAAACTCTAAAACTTCCTCATCATGCTCAAATTTGTAGATAGTAGGAAGTTCGACGCGATGAGACTCAAATTGAATAGTGACTCTCATCTTCGACTGGGATAACGCCCAGAAACATTTTTTCGTCCACCTCCTACCCGACGAGATGGTTCTGAGGAGCAAATTTTTTCAATCAGATTTTGCGCTTGCGAACAGAGATTCAGACTTAATTATTCTTGTTTGGATTCTAGAACTGGAATAAATAACCAAGAACGCCCTTTTTTCCTGTCACTGCGTTCCCAAGCTATGCCATCAGGATCTCGTTTTTGTGACCATTGAGGAAATTCAGCAGGTTTTGTGTACCATATCTCTAGAAGTGAACGTGGTTTACGTTGTAAGCGTTTTGCCAGTTCATCTGGGGTTAACTCCCAATTCTCCAAATCTGCTGGTGCAGAGTTCTCATCTATATCCTCTGATGGCTTGAGGGTAGGTGAATGAGTTTCAGCGCTAGGAGAGATACTGGAGTTTAGACTAGGCAGCAAGAAAAGACTCAGCAACGCTGAGTTGAAAA